>NZ_JVVG01000024.1:0-200454 GCF_001053265.1 Carnobacterium sp. 1290_CSPC | reverse complement strand
ACTAAATAACGTATTCGCGATATTTGAAATTATTTACCAACACTATTTGTAAAAGAACCCTTTTTTCAATATTTTAATAGTTATCGTCATCTGGTGATAAGCCAGCGGCTAATATTTTTAGTAATTGGCCGGTTTCGGCATTCTCATGCCAGCCTCTAAAGTAGTCAGACCCGGGTCCATAAGCATAGACATTGACGTCTTCACCCGTATGGTTACCTGTTGTCCAACCCGTATTAGAACGGCGGTCTACAATGTCTCGAATGGCTTGGGTCAAGCGGCTAATCTTTTCTTCGTAAGTATAGACATAAGTATGGTAAATCGACCGTAGCTGGTTTTTCTCGGTAGAAGATAATTCAAATTGGATGTTACGACGAATTACTTCAACCCAGTCATTAGTTTCTTGGGTCAACTCAGCAATATGTTCAGGAGTTGCTTTGACTTTTCGAATATAGTCAGGCAACCAAGAATCGATATTATTAGCTCCCATAGTCATCCCACCTGTTGCATGGTCAGACGTTGCAATGACAAGGGTATCTCCGTCTTGCTTGGCGAAATCAATGGCTACTTGGAAGGCGCCGGCGAAATCATCAATTTCACTCATGATCCCAACCACATCTTTATGGTGGGCAGCCCAGTCAATTTGACTCCCTTCAACCATTAGGAAGAAACCATCATCACCAGTATCCAATCGGCGGATGGCAGAATGGACCATTTCACCAAGACTAGGGGTTACATTTGACCAACGATCAATAGCCATTGGAACCCCAAATTCGGAGAATAAACCAAGAACTTGTGGGTTGTGAGAATTGAAGAGTTCATGTTTGGTATGGACGATATCATAGCCAAGATTTTCAAATTCTTGGGCTAAATTTCGGTCTGGGCGGATAAAATGGTCACGTCCCCCGCCAAGCATGACATCAATTTTTTGCTTACCTTCAATGGTATCGTCTAGGTATTGGTCAGCAATATCAGAATAATCTAAGCGGCTTTCTACATGGGCCGCAAAACCTGCAGGCGTTGCGTGGCTGATTTCAGCGGTCACGACAATCCCTGTTTTTTTATTGTTCAATTTGGCAATTTCTAAGGCAGAGTCTACCCGGCTCAATTGTTTGTCCAGGCCAATGACACCATTCATGGTTTTAACACCAGTAGCCATGGCTGTTGAAGAGGCGGCAGAATCGGTAATTGTCGCCCAAGGGTCAAAGGAATAAGTGGATTGTTGGCCAACCAAATACTTGTTAAAGATACTTGGGTTTCTAAAGTGACCAACGTCTTGATGAAGGTATTCCCGGTAGGCTGAGGCGAGTGAAACGCTCATCCCGTCGGACACCATGAAAATAATGTTCTTCGGTTGGTGGGGAAATTGCTCATTACTAGCTACCATAATTTATGCTGCTTCCTTTCAGTAATCACTTGTCAAATTGAGGGTATTTTTTCAAATCAATACCATCTTTTCTATCCTATAATCCTATTATAAGTTAAAATAGAAAGGAATGCTAAAGAAAGAGGGATACGACATGTTACGGATTGATGCCGCAGTTTTACATATCTTTGATACCAACACCAACGAAGCGGTCTTATCACAGGCACTTTTAGACCATAAAGAACAATATATGATTGAATATATTGACAAAATGATGACCAAAATCATGTACACGGCACAGCAAAAAGTAGGCAAGCTACCCGACAGAAGTCCAGCTAAGGAAATTTTAGTGGGCATGAATCAAGCAGAAAACTTCCTTCATGGCACACAAAAACTGACCAACCGATTTTTCAATTTCACTAAATTAAACCCGGATATCAAACCAGCGGATTTACTGTGGACAGGATTCTGGCTAGACGAAGCTTATTTTATCGGCATGTTCAAGTTAAACCACAACGAATCTTACACCCACTATGTAGAGTATGACCAGGACAACTTGAAGAATGACCTGATTATCAACCGGGCCATTCTACCTAGTCCAACCCAAGCTATCGACGAAGGATTCTTATACTGCATCGATACAGAAGAGTACTTCTTGATTGAGAAGAAACACCTGATTGAAGAATACGGGGAGCGAATTAACTATTTAAGTGAAATCTTCTTGGATATCCAAACCAACCCAAGTATGAAAGAATCAGTGAATATTATCAAAAAGGCCATCGCTAAAACCGCCAAGAAGTTTGGGGAAGATGACTATCAAGACCTGGCCGAGGTAAAACAAATTCTGCATGACACTATTCATGAAACACAAGCGATTGATAACCAAGCCATTGCTGAAGTTATGTACGGGGACAATTTCTCTCGTAAGCAAGCCTACTTTGAAGAAACCAAAGAGCAAGGTTTGGCTGATGAAACACCTTATATGCCGGAACTTTTGGGGAACAACATGCAACGACAAAAATTCAAGTTTGAAAACGGGATTGAATTATCCATTCCTTTAGACTTGTTCAATGACCCAGAAGTGGTTGAAATCAAAAATAACCCGGACGGGACACTTTCAGTCGAAATTAAAAATATCGAAAAAATCAAAAACATGTTCTAGATCATCATCATGGTCTATATGACGAATCACAATAGAAAGGGTCTACCCATATGTGGCAAAAATTCAAAGACTTAGGTTGGCGTGCCGCCTTAATCGTCTTCTTCGTGGTTTATATGATCACGATTTTAACAGTACCAAACCCAGAACAATTCCAAACACCATTCCGCTTCATCTTCGCGGCCATCATCATCGTTGGCTTTGTAATGGAATTAGAAAAGAAACGAAAAAAATAAGTAGGCATTATAAAAGGTCGCGAATTCATTTTTGCGACCTTTTTACCTAATCTAACAATAGTCTTAATATCGGGCTCTTCTTACGCATAGACATCCGTATGTCACTGCGTTCCGACGGCTGTTTCACAAAAGCCAAACCCTTCCGATGCTTCCCGAAATACACTAATTAGTTACAGTAATTGTTCGGTTTCTAAGGTGTAAGGCCGACGTCACACTATGATACGGCACTATTTGTCCAGCATCTCCTGTCTGGACGCCATACATCACATCCTGATTTTAAGGCAATGATAGGTAAGGTGTAGGACGAAGGTCTATGTGTACTGTATATTCTGAATGATTTGAATCAAACTGCAATCAAGAGTAAAATAGGAAAGAATAATGATAGCGAAAACAAAGCAAGAGGAGAGGGTTTATAAATGAAATATAATGACACTTGGGATTTAGACGCCATGTATCAAGGCGGAGTGACAGGGAATGCCTTTCAAGAGGCACTAGAAACCCTAGTCCAAAAACGAGATGCCTTAATCAAAGACATGCAAACATTTGATATCAATACAATAGGCGCACCAGCAACTTTTGCGGATATTATTGATCAAGCTGACCAATACCTGAACCACTTCACTACTTTAATTACTTACGCCCAAATGGCATCTGACGCAGACATGCGTGACGAGGCCGCCTCGGCAGCGATTAATAAGGTGGCGACTTTAAACCAAGCTTATGAGATTGCCCGTAAAGGGTTAGACAAACAATTGGCGACCCTAAGCGATGCCGCATTTCAGGACTTTTTAGCGGAACCGCGCTTGGCTGAAATTGCCTTCACCCTTGAGGAAGACCGCCGCGATGCGAAACGCCTGCTAGATGATCAAGCGGAAGCCCTTTTGTCAGAATTACAAATCGACGGCTTATCTGGTTGGTCAAATACGTATTCTACGACGGCTTCAGTGATGACGATTTCGGTCGATTTAGACGACGGCCACCACGATTATTCAGTGGGACAGGCGATGAATAATATGTACGCTGACCCAAATCCTGAAAACCGGGCAAAAATTTTCGCTGCTTGGGAAGAAACTTTTGCCCAATATGGACCAGTCTTCGCTGATATCTTAAACCATTTGGCTGGCTACCGGTTAACCACTCAAAAAGCTCATGGATACAATGATTTCATGGAGGAACCACTAGAATATAACCGTATTAAAGCGGAAACCGTAGAAGCTATGTGGCAGGCAGTTGCGGACCATAAAGATACCTTTGTCCAATTTTTAAACCGGAAAAAGGCTTTACTTGGTTTAGACGAATTGAACTGGCAAGATGTGGATGCGCCATTAGATTTCGAAGATACCAAGCCAACGACCTTCACTTACGATGAAGCGGCAGATTTTGTAGTAGAAAATTTTAGAACTTTTGGGGACAAGTTAGCAGACTTTGCCCAATCAGCTCTGGATAACCGTTGGATTGAGGCGGAAGACCGTCCAGGCAAGCGCCCAGGTGGTTACTGTACAGAAACCATCAACGAAGATGAAACCCGTATCTTTATGACCTTTACAGGTTCAAGAAACGATACGTCAACCTTGGCCCACGAATTGGGTCATGCCTTCCACTCTGACGTTTTAACTAGTGAAGCACCGTCTAACCAAGCATACGCTATGAATGTGGCGGAAACAGCATCTACTTTTGCAGAAACAATTGTGGCCAACGCCAATTTAAAACAAGCCAAAAGTAAGTCTGAACGTCTACAATTATTGAACGCGAAAATGGAAAATGCCATCGCGATGTTCATGAATATCCGGTCTCGTTTCTTATTTGAAACAGCCTTTTATACTGAGCGCCAAGATGGTTTTGTATCTGAAAGTCGCTTAAATGAATTGATGACAGAAGCTCAAGAAGAAGCATTTGGTGGGGCAATCAATGATTTACACCCACATTTCTGGGCAAGTAAATTACACTTCTTCATCGATGATGTGCCATTCTACAACTTCCCATATACATTTGGTTACATGTTTAGTTTAGGGATCTATGCGGAATACTTGAAAGCACCAGAAGGATTTGAAGAACGCTACATCGCCTTATTGAAGGATACCGGACGTATGACCACTGAAGAGTTGGCTATGAAACACTTAGGGGCTGACCTAACTAAGCCAGATTTCTGGCAAGCAGCTATTGATTTGGCAGCATCAGACGTAAAAGAATTCTTAGCTGAATCGGAAGATTTAGTTTAATAGACTATACAAACAAGTTTCTAAAAGCAGGTAGGGATATATTTCCTTTACCTGCTTTTTACAATATGCACAAACGTTGCGTGCTATAATTGACCTAATATTGAATTCAATTATAGTCTTTGTGAAATTTATGGAGGTTGGAAAATAACAACCGCAGTCATTGCCGCCATTATTGGTGATGTGGTGGGGTCACGTTTTGAACGGCATAATCACAAAAATAAAGACGTTGAATTGTTTACAAAAAAGAACCATTTCACTGACAACACGGTCATGACTCTAGCAGTCGCTGACGCCATCATGGACACGTCAGCGCTAAAACTGGTTTTCGGCCAAGATGATGCGGCTATTGAAGCCTTATTAGAAGGGGATTCTTTTGAAGACGTCATCCGACACGGTATACCAGTGGGCAGGGATTCAGATACAATCGCGTCTATGGCTGGGGCCATTGCCTCCGTTTATTACAAAGGTATTCCGGATGATCCAGTGGTCAAAACATTGACCTATCTGCTGGATGATCTTAGGGCGATTTTCACTAGATGGCAATCATTTGTTGGCTAGAGAAAGGAGTATGTGATTTTTATGACGCATTCAACCATTTTTGACGAAATCAAACAAGAAATTATTGACGATCCTTATAACAAGGACTATACCGACCGCGGGATTGAACCCGTTTTCTATGCTTCAAAAAATGCCCGGATTGCCATTATCGGCCAAGCACCTGGTAAGAAAGTAGAGGAGACTCAACTTTTCTGGAATGACCAGTCAGGAGACCGGCTGAGAGATTGGATGGGGATGTCTAGGGATCTATTCTATGAAACTGATTTGATTGCCCAGTTACCTATGGATTTCTATTATCCAGGTAAGGCCAAAACCGGGGACAAACCACCAAGAAAGGGATTCGCAGACAAGTTTCACCCGCAAATTCTAAAGGAAATGCCTAATCTAGAAACCATTATCTTGATTGGTAATTATTCACAGAAACACTACCTGGGAAAAGACCGGCAGCGAAATCTGACCGAAACGGTTAGACATTATAAGGACTATTTACCGGATTATTTTCCTCTGGTCCATCCGTCCCCTTTAAACCAGCGGTGGATGAAGAAGAATCCTTGGTTTGAAACAGATGTACTACCTGATTTTAAAGAGATGATACAGACGTATATCAAGGAAGGCTAGGTTATGGACTAGGTAGCAGCGATCGGTGACTATATTGTAGACCAAGCCGATGATGACCAAGCCATTTTAAGGAAGTTGCGACATGAGCTAGCGTCGGTATTACCAGCTTGACAGGAGAAAATTTCCTATGGCATGCCAACCAATTTTGACAAGAAGGTGGCAGATTATGGGTCGGTCAAGAGGACCTTTAAAATTTCCCTAGGATTCAGAGATGCGATATGACTTTATTGTTGAATGAGCGGTTTACAACTACCAGCAACAAAAATAAAAATACGGAGGCAAGTCATGGCAGAGATAGGTAAAAAATTTTGGGGTTACACCAAAGAAGAATGGTCGTGGGTTTTACAGGATACAGGGAATTCAGCTTATTCCTTAGTTATCACAGCAACATTATTTCCCTTGTTTTATAAGGCAATCGCAGAAGGGGCGGGGGTTGCGGACGCAGATTCAACCGCCTACTTGTCTTATGCCAATTCTATCGGAACGGCCTTAGTAGGCTTGATGGCACCGATTTTAGGGTCTATCGCTGAATACCGAGGTTTTAGAAAGCCCTTATTTACGATGGGGACCTTGTTAGGTATTATTTCTATATTGTTGATGGCTTTCACACCAGGTGGGACTTGGGGAACGGCTTGGTTAATCTTATTAATTTTATATGTTTTATCCAATATCGGTTTTTCATCGTCAAATGTCTTTTATGATGCTTCACTGCTTGATGTAACGGTTAAAACCCGGATGTCTCGTGTTTCGTCAATGGGTTACGGTATGGGCTATATCGGGTCTTGCGTGCCATTCTTATTGTATTTAGTTTTTATGTTAAATATCGATGCTATGCCGTTTACCCTAGATTGGTTAACCAGATCAGCCTTTGTATTAACCGCTGTTTGGTGGTTTGCCTTTACTATTCCATATTGGCAAAATGTCCAACAAAAATCGTGGATCAATCCAAGTTCAAGACCCATCCGGGATTCTTTTAAGCGGGTGAAAAATACACTCAGAGACATGGCCCAATACCGTCAGTTATTTATTTTCCTTCTGGCTTATTTCTTATATATCGACGGGGTAGGGACGATTATTTCGATGGCAACAGCTGTAGCAACTGACTTAGGGATTGAAGCGACAGTCCTTGTTGTGGTCTTATTGATTGTTCAAATTGTGGCCTTTCCATTCACTGTATTATACGGGCAGTTGGCCAAACGATTCGGGGACAAGAAAATGATCTATGTAGGGATCGTGACTTATATCATCATTTGTATCTATGCCTTGAGTATGGAAACAGCGACTGATTTCTTTATACTAGCTTGTATGGTTGGGACGGCTCAAGGAGGCTTACAAGCCTTATCACGTTCGATGTTTGGAAAATTAATACCAGAAGGCAAAACGAATGAATTCTTCGGCATCTACAATGTCTTTGGGAAATTCTCTTCTATTATCGGGACAACCTTACTAGGGATTATCACCCAAATGACGGGCAACTCCTTGAATGGGGTCTTTGGTTTAATTATCCTCTTTATTATCGGGGGTGCATTGTTACTTGGCGTCAAAGAAGATGGGGTGAAAGGATAAGGAAATTGCTCATCACAAAAGAAAAAACTGGTGTCACGTTTAATAATGACCACCAGTTTTTTCGTATTGACGTATTTAATTGTTTGCAATCATCTTAGATATCTAAAGAGATTGCTGGACCTGCTGGGATAATACCGTTCGGGTTGATTGTCGGATGGCTACCATAGTAGTGGTGTTGGATGTGATAGAAATCAACTGTGTCAGAAATACCTGCCATGTTGTAAATTTCACGGGTATAACGCCATACATTTTCAAAGTCTGTTAAGTGCTTGATATTGCACTTGAAGTGACCGTAGTAGACATGCTCAAAACGGATTAAGGTTGGGAACAAACGGATGTCAGAGGTTGTTAATTTGTCACCTAATAAGAATTTTTTGTCAGCTAGGATACCGTCTAATTTTTCTAGGGCTTCAAATACATGACCAACTTCGTCTTCATAAACAGCTTGGTCTGTCGCAAAACCAGCTTTGTAAACACCGTTGTTGATGTTTGGATAGACAAAGTCATCCATTTCTTTGATTTGGTCGCGCAATTCTTCTGGGTAGTAATCACCTTCAACGGCACCAATTTCGTCAAAGGCTGAGTTTAACATCAACATAATTTCAGATGATTCGTTGTTAACGATGGTATCTTTTTCTTTGTCGTATAAAACAGGTACAGTTACACGTCCAGTATAGGTAGGGTCTGCATGTGTGTAAACTTGGTGCAAGAAGTCAGCGTTTAAAATTGGGTCAGCAATCACACCTTGGTCTGGTGCAAATGTCCAGCCGTTTTCCAACATGATTGGATTTACGATAGAAATAGAAATCATGTCTTCCAAGCCTTTTAATTTACGCATCATCAAGGTACGACTAGCCCACGGACACGCTAGTGATACGTATAAGTGGTAACGTCCAGCTTCAGCTTTAAACCCACCTTCGCCTGTTGGACCTGCTGAACCGTCAGTGCTGATCCAGTTTCTGAATTGTGAATCTTTACGGACAAAGCGACCACCTGTTGATTTTGTGTCATACCATTGGTCTTTCCAAACGCCATCTACTAATAATCCCATAATACATCTCCTTTTAGAAGTGATAATTCGATTTCAAAATAATATACCGCTATTGTAATATAGACAACTGTATTTCTCAAATGATAGGGGTTGATGGGGAAATAAATTAACATCTTCTGTTACCACTCAAGTCGAATTCTACAGGGCAGACAGGTGTCTGCTTCAGAATAATTTGCATCACACTTTGTGTGATACGGCACTATTCTTCCAGCATTACCTATCCGGGCGCCCTGAATCATATCCTATTTTAAGGCAATGATAGGTAGTTAAGAGACCCAGGGTATATTATTTTTTTACTTATTATCGTTCTTGAATAATTAAATTCACTTTCCTTGGATGACTATCAATTGAAAGTTAGCTATACTTAATTAAACTAGTTTTTGGTAAACTGAAAATAGACAATTTTCAAAAAATCATGGAAAGAGGCTTAACCATTGCGATACGAATCACTTCAAGCAAAGTTGCCCCTAGCACCCGCCGGCGAAATGGTGTTAGGATTAGCGTCGATGAAACAGTTAATGGCGCACTTTAACCATCCAGAAAATCAACTCCCAACCATTCATATCGCTGGGACAAACGGCAAAGGGTCAACCGCCAAAATGGTGGCCACTATCTTACAAGCAGCCGGCTACAAGGTTGGCTTATTCACTTCCCCGTCCTTAGTCGACTTCAACGAGCGCATTCAAATCAATGGCCAACAAATCACTGACACCCAGCTCATGGCACAAGTTGACCGGATGACGGCAGCATTAGGACCGGATGAATATTACACCGAGTTTGAAGTCTTTACCGGACTTGCTTGGTTGACCTTTGAGGCAAATCAGGTAGATTTTGTCGTCTTAGAAGTTGGCTTGGGTGGCAGATTGGACGCTACTAATATCATCAACCAACCACTGGTCACGGCCATCACGAAAATTGCCCTGGACCACCAGAAAATCCTCGGCGACACACTAGCTGAAATCGCAGGTGAGAAGGCCGGCATCTTGAAAACAGGTGTGCCCTTGGTATTATATCCGCAAGTTGATGAGGCGAAAAGAGCCATCACACAACAAGCTGACCGCCTTCAAGTGCCTATACATGAAGTCAAGCCAGGGGATATAGAACCGCTAGCTACCGACGCCCACGGATTACAGTCATTTAAATATAAAGGACGCAAATACACGCTTAACCTACAAGCCCCCTACCAGGTCAATAATGCGGCCCTAGCCATTGAAATTATCCAAGTTTTGAAAGCACAAGGGATCGTCATTTCTGACCAGGCCATTGAAAAAGGACTTGCGACTGTTACTTGGCCAGCCCGCTTTGAAATGGTAGCGTCTGAGCCTACAATCATCATCGATGGGTCTCACAATATGGACGGGATTTTATCCTTAAAAGAGGCGATTTTAACCCATTATCCAGCTTCAAAAGTGGGCAAAAGGGTAGCTATTATGGGCATGTTAGCGGACAAGGACGTGGCCCACGTGGTTGAGGGCATTGCCCCTATTTTTCAAAAAATCATTACTGTAACTCCGCATTCAAACCGGGCCTTAGCTGGTGGCCAATTGGCAGCTATGATCAAAGCATCTGGGACAGCGGTTGAGTTTGCGGATTCAGACCAGGCAGCTTTAGAAATTGCGGAAGCGGATTTAAAGAAAGACGACCTCTTATGTATATTTGGGTCTTTCTACTTTGTGGGCTATTTAAGGTCCATCATCAAAAATCGGCTATAAGCATGATAAAGAGTTTTCAATATTAAATAAGAAAAGGTGACAATAATGGATATGGAAAGAATTGAAAAGGCAGTACGGGAGATATTGCTTGCAGTGGGCGAAGACCCGGACCGTGAAGGACTTGTTGAAACGCCAGAACGGGTAGCCAAAATGTATGCGGAAATATTTGACGGGTTAAATAGAGACCCGAGAATCCACACAGAAAAAACCTTTTCTGAATCAGCATCAGAATTTGTATTGGTAAAGGATATTTCCTTCCACTCAACTTGCGAACACCACTTGTTACCAGTGATTGGTCAAGCACACGTTGCTTATATTCCAAAAAACGGACAGGTTATCGGCCTATCTAAATTGGCACGGATTGTCGAAGATTTTGCTTTGAGACCGCAATTACAAGAACGGTTAACCAACCAAGTAGCGGACGTATTAGCGGAAGAATTAGGTGCAGAAGGCGTATTTGTTGTGTTAGAAGCAGAACACATGTGCATGACTTTACGGGGCATCAAGAAACCAGGTGCTAAGACAGTCACTTACGCAACCCGTGGTGCTTATACTGACCGCGGTCGCCGTCAAGAAGTTTTAGATATGATGAATTTATAGTGGATGCAGTGACCATAGAAAGTTTGTGACGAGATGTATATTAAACGATTAAATAAAACCTTCAATTTCCCAAGCGACCACACTTGGATCATGGGCATTTTAAATGTGACCCCTGATTCATTTTCAGATGGCGGAGCCTATGTTGCCACTGACGACATGATCGCCCAAGTAGAAAGAATGGTCGCTGAAGGGGTAGATATTATTGATGTGGGCGGCGAATCTACCCGTCCTGGCCATGTCCCAGTTACCCTTGAAGAAGAAATTAACCGGGTTGTTCCAGCAGTTCAAGCTATTCGTCAAGTTTCGGATGTTTTGATTTCAGTAGATACTTGGAAGGCTGAAGTAGCCAGTCAAGCTCTTGCAGCAGGTGCAGATATTATTAACGACCAGTGGGCTGCGACCCGTGAACCAGCAATTGCCAAAGTTTGCGCTGACTTTGATGCGCCTTTAATTTTGATGCATAACCGGGAAGAATACCATGATTATAGCCATATCATGAAAGAGATGAAAGCTGACCTACAAAACGCTATTGATATTGCCCGTGCTCAAGGGATGCGTGACGACCAGCTGATTCTTGACCCTGGTGTTGGTTTCGCCAAAACGGCGGACGACAACTTGTTGGCAATCCAAGGCTTACAAGAATTAGCTAGCTTTAATATGCCTGTCCTTTTGGCTACTTCAAGAAAAGGATTCTTGGGTAAATTAGTGGATGTGCCAGCTAATGAACGCGACGTAGCGACCGCAGCCACAACGGTTTCAGGGATCTTATCGGGGGCTGATATGGTTCGGGTCCACAATGTGAAAGTCAACAAGGAAGCTGCAGCGGTGGCAGATGCGATCAAACGCGGACAAATTGACCCAGTGAGTATTTAAGGAGGGGTTCTGATGGCTACAAGGGATAAAATTTATTTGAATAACCTGCAATTTTACGCCAACCACGGCTTGTTGGCTGAAGAAACGGCCTTAGGACAACGGTTTAATGTGGATGCAGTTCTAGCGGTAGACTTGGCGCCAGCTGGCCAATCAGATGATATGTATGATTCAGTTTCCTACGCCGATGTCTACACGGTTATAGAAGATGTTGTCGTACATGAAGCACCCGCTAAATTATTGGAACGATTAGCCCACAAGTTAGCCATGCGGATTTTAGGGGACTTTCCACTCGTTGAAGAAGTGACCATCAAAGTGGTGAAACCTGATCCACCCATTCGCGGAATTTATGACAGTGTAGCCATTGAAATCCAACGAGACCGGACCTGGTTTAATAAGATGGAGCAGATAAACCAGATGAATGAGGTGAAATAAAGATGCAATCAGACGTATTAATCGCTTTAGGGTCTAACATTCAACCACGACTTGACCACTTGAAAAATGCAGTGGCGGCCTTTAAGCAAAATGAAGAGATTAAAGTAGTGGCAACTTCGCCAATCTATGAAACAGTCCCCAAAGGCTACCTTGATCAAGAGGACTTTTTGAATATGGTTATGCATATCCAAACTGATTTAACAGCAGCTGATTTATTGGCTTTTTGTCAAAGCATTGAACAAGACCAAAAACGAGTTCGGACCATTAAAAATGGCCCTCGTACTATCGATGTGGATATCTTGCTCATCGATGAAGAGATTATTGACACATCAGACTTACTAGTACCGCATCCGCGTATGCATGAACGGGCTTTTGTCTTATGTCCGGCTGCTGATATTGTTGGATCTTGGCAGGTACCCATTTTAGGACAAACAGTTGCTAGTTTACGCGATCAACTACCACAAGCTGAAAAAGATGATGTCCGGATTTCAGGATTCTCATTAGATTTATAACCATTGAAAATAAATGCTTATTAGGAAGGGGAAATCATGGGTAAAATTGCCTTAAGTATTGTACAGAGTGTAGATGGGTATATCGCTGACTTAGATGATCAGTTTGATTTTATTGAAGGTATACCAGGTCCTCACTTAAAAGACATCTCAACGAGTGATTCCCCGTATTCACTCGAAGCCTTTTTTGATATGTATGACATTATTGTAATGGGACATCAATCCTATAAAATTGGTTTTGCAACAGATTTCCCGAGTAAAACGATTTACGTGGTTACAAATGAAAAACGCCCTAATGAAGGTAATATCCATTTTGTTAGACCAGGCCAAATAGTGAAATTAATGATGGCTAAGAAAAAGCAAGGCCATCATATTTACCTATATGGCGGGGGAATTGTATTGAAGCCATTTATGGTAGCTAATGCGATAGATGAGTACATTATTGGGACCGTACCGATTATCTTAGGTAAAGGTAAACCTTTATTTTATGAATTAGATGAAAGTATACCTTTACAACTAGACCAAGTTGATGTGATGGGTGGATTAACCATCCATATTTATCACAGACGTTAGAACAAAATACTATATACAAAAGCTTTCAATCCAGCTCTCTAATCTGATTAGAAGCCCGGCATTGAAGGTCTTTTTTTTATAAAAGATGTTTCTAAAAAGAAAAAATGAAATATATAGCGGCAGTGCACTATGTTATAGTTGAATTAAAATATTGTCCAATAGTAAAGTATAAATATTAGGGATTTTAAAGGAGTATTGCGATGATTAAAGACAATCAAAAATACAATAAGTTAGTGGAACCTAGTTCTGCTTTTTTGGAGGAACTTCGTCAAAAAATGCCAGAATTTTTTACTGAGGCAAAATATGATGAAGATGGCGTTGAAGTTGAAGCTTCAACTTTTGATAATGAAAAATTCCAAGAAGCTTTAAGAGGAAACAATATAAATGAATTATCTAGTGGTTATCGTTTAGATTTTATTGGTAAAAATTACGCAAAAAAACAAGCTGGGGAACGTCCCAATACTGTTATCGTACCGGATAATGAACATAACCAGAAGGAAGAGAACAAAGATAGTAAAAATCTATTCTTTACTGGAGACAATTTAGAAGTATTACGTCACCTACAACAGAACTATGTTAACAGCGTAGACTTCATTTATATTGATCCTCCTTATAATACTGGTTCAGATGGATTTGTTTATCCAGATAAATTTGATTATTCAGATGATCAATTAAAATCAATGTTTGCTTTAAGTGATGAAGAATTAAATCGTTTAAAATCCATTCAAGGTAAGTCTACGCATAGTGCGTGGCTAACCTTTATGTATCCAAGACTTTATTTAGCTAAAAAAGTATTAAAAGATACAGGAGTAATTTTTATTTCAATTGATGAAAATGAGCAAGCAAATTTAAAGTTATTAATGGATGAAATTTTTGGTGAAAGTAGCTATGCTGGAGAAATAATTAGAAAAACTAAGTCTATGACTAATGATTCTAAAACCGGGATTAACTATCAACATGAATATGCTTTGATATATGCAAAAAATATCAATTCGATGGTATTAAAAGGAGAATTGAAAGATAATTCTAATTACAAAAATATAGATAATGATCCTAAAGGACCTTGGATAAGTGATAATCCTAGTGCTCGAAGTGGCGGACCTAATTCTTCTTTTGGAATAACTAATCCTTTGACTGGAACTACTGACTACCCTCCTAAGGGTAGGTATTGGGCTTTTTCAAAAGGTACATTTGAAGAGTGGATAAATTCAGGTAAAGTTAAATTTAGAAGTAAAGTAAAACCAGGTCAACGAGGGTTCATTATAAAAAAATATTTAACAGAGCTTAAGAGTAATTATAACCCGGTAAATACTTTGTTTGGATTGGAAAATAGTTTTATGAATCAATCTGCTACAAAGGAATTAGCTATGCTGATGGAAGATAGTTATTTCGACAGTCCTAAGCCTGTTAACTTTATAAAGAAATTAATAAAGTATGGTACAGATGAAGGTTCCGTAATCTTAGATTTTTTTGCAGGATCCTCAACTACTGCAGACGCTGTTATGCAATTAAATGCTGAGGATGGAGTCAATCGTCAATATATTATGTGTACTTTGCCTGAACCTACTTACACTACTAACTCAGATGGTACCGAAGTGCCTACCAAGGGTGGTGCAAATGCTTATAATGCAGGCTATCGCTCTATCGACGAGATTTCAAGGGAGCGGATTGTAAGAGCTGCTAATAAAATTAAGGATGAGAATCCTTTATTAATAGAGACCCAAGATTTTGGCTTTAAGCATTACCGTGTTGTTGAACCACCGCAGAAAACTTTAGAGCAACTAGACTATGATGATATATTGCAAGAGGACCTATTTGATGGAATGATTGAAGCTTTTTCTAGCGAAAAACTAGGAATATCAGGAGAGGCAAAAGGTTTTGATACAATTCTTGCTACTTATCTAGCAAAAGATAACTATAAATTTGACGTTGACATTGAAATGGTTGATTTTTCTGGAATTCAATTACCTTACGTGAATAACCAGCGGATTTATTTAATTTCAGAAAGGTGGATGTCTGCAAATACTCGAGCTTTAGTTAATGCAATCGGTAAGAATGAAATTGTAGTTCAAACTATTGTAGTTTATGGATACACTATAGCGATGGAAAGATTACGTGAGTTAGAGATTGCCTTGAATCAATTAGAGAATAAAGTCAATCTACAAGTAAGATACTAGGAGGTAAGTCATGAAGATTTTATTAGAAGAGTTGCCTCATCAGTTAAAAGCTCTAGAAGCTCTAGACGATGCTTTTTATGGACTAGATAACAACACAAAGGATCCGGATAAAGATTATGTTTATGCAAATCCTATCATTAAAGGGCGTGGTCAAGAAAATACTAACATTGATATCAAGATGGAAACAGGTACTGGCAAGACTTACGTTGGTGTTCGTGCGATGTATGAATTGCACAGAAAATACGGACTGTTTAAGTTTATCGTGGTCGTTCCTAGTCCTGCAATTAAGGAAGGTTGGAAGAATTTTATTTCAGCCGACTATGCAAAACAGCATTTTTCACAGTACTACGAAAACACTAATATAAATCTAAATATCATTAATGCAGGGGACTTTAACAGTAAGAAGGGGTTACTACCTGCACATCTTGTGGACTTTATTGAAGGTGACCGACTAAATTCATCAACGATTCAAGTGCTGTTAATTAATGCGGGAATGCTTAATTCTTCTTCCATGAAAAAAGAGTATTCTCAAACACTTTTATCGGGTTGGACTTCTCCAATCAAAGGGTTGCAAAATACTCGCCCAATAGTACTGGTTGATGAACCGCACCGTTTTCCAAGAGATAAGGCTAACTATAAAGCTATTGCTTCCCTTAATCCCCAAATGATTATTCGATTTGGAGCAACTTTCCCGGATATAAAAGTTGGTAAAGGGAAGCAAGCTAAAATTGTTAAAGATTACTATCGTAAACAGCCGCAATTCAACCTTAATGCAGTATCTTCCTTCAATGACGGCTTAGTTAAAGGGATAGATGTTTATTACCCAAATGTTACAGAAACTGAAGCAAAAGATACATATATAGTTCAGTCTGTAACGAATAAAGAATTGGTACTTAAGCATAATAACACCCTATATACCTATGGTAGGGGTGAGGATATTGGTTTTGATGGTGATATTTCTTATGCGGGTGGGAAGACACTATCTAATGGATTGGAACTTGAAAAAGGTATGATATTTCTACCAGCTACGATGACGAATTTATACCAAGAATTGATTATCCGCGATGCAATCGACAAACATTTTGAAGCAGAAATTCCAAATTTCATGAGAGAAAATGACCATCAAGCTAAAGTAAAAACCTTATCGCTTTTCTTTATAGACTCAATTAAATCTTATCGAGATGAAAAAGGCTGGTTGAAGGAATTATTTGAAAAATTATTACGTCGAAAACTTGAATCTTTAATACGAGAGTACCGCGTGAAAAAGTTACCACGTGAACAAGAATACTTGTCTTTCCTACAAGCAACCTTATCTGAATTAACTGAAAATGTGCATGCAGGGTATTTCGGAGAGGACCGTGGAACCGGAGATGCTGCTATTCAGGCAGAAGTTGACGATATTTTAAAAAATAAAGAGAAACTCTTATCCTTTAAAGATGATAAAGGTAATTGGCAAACGCGACGTTTTTTATTCTCTAAATGGACACTAAGAGAGGGTTGGGATAACCCCAATGTATTTGTGATCGCTAAACTACGCACATCAGGAAGTGATAATTCTAAAATTCAAGAAGTTGGCCGTGGACTACGCTTACCGGTAGATGAAAATGGGCATCGGTTGTTACAAGATGAATTGCCAAGTAGATTGCGTTTCTTAATTGGTTATGATGAAAAAGATTTTGCACAAAAATTAGTTGGAGAAGTTAATGCTGATGTGACAGTTGAGTTGAATGAAGCGAAATTAACACCAGATATGATCCAATTAATCCTAGACAATACTGATGAGTGGGATGAATTAGGTTTATTAGGCTATTTAAATAAAGCAACTATTATAGATGGGAATAGAAATTTCTTAGACGATGGCTTTGAAAAGCTAATTGAAAAATTTCCAGTATTAATTGAAGCAACTCAAGTTAATAAGAATAAAATTACTAATGGTGGACCTAAATCTAAAGAACGTATTAAGCTAAATAAAGAAAATTGGAATAAGATGCGTGGATTGTGGGAGCAATTTTCAAATCGTTACATGTTAGAATTTGACCAGATTAGTGATGGAGCAAAACAATTACTAATTGATGAAATGGTACAAAATCACGAGAATTTTGTGATTCAATACTCTGAATTCACTCACAATAAATTGCATTACAACGATGAAGTTAAAGAAATGCGATTGATTGAAAAAACATCTGCCTACGCTAAATCTATTGAAGGTATGAAATATGGTGAGTTCTTATTAGCGCTTGCTAAAAGTACAAAGCTTACACCTAATCAACTTCATAAAAGTATATTGCCGGTGATAAGAGATCAATATCATGGAGATACGCGCTATTTTAATGAACTTACTCTAAATAATTTGATCAGAGATTTTAGGGAAAGATTTGAAAATCGTTATGCTCAAAGTTATCATTATCAACCATTGGATTTCCAGGCAAGTACTTCAGTTTTTAATATTGAAACCAACACCTTTAAAGATGACATTCTTGCAACGGTGATCGGAGTAAATGAAGATGCTGATGTTCAGAAAGATGACCGTCAGCTTTATGAAATGCCACCGTTACGCTTTGATTCGGTTAATCCAGAATTAGATTTATTGAAACGTGGTTACGATGCGAGTGTTGTTTCATTCGGTAAATTACCTAAAAAAGCGATACAAGTACCCAAGTATATGGGCGGTACAACAACACCTGACTTTGTTTATGTTGTTGAGAAAGAAGATGAATCACATATTTACTTATTGGTAGAAACAAAAGCAGAGGGCTCTGGAAAAAGATTGAGTGATGCACAAATTGTTGATATTCAATCCAAGTTCTTTGGAAATTTGAAAGAATATGGCATCGAATATCAAGAAGCATCATCTGCGCAAGAAGTATTTACAAAATTAAGAAAGTTGGCTGAATTAGATGACAAGTAATTTATTAAATTTGGTAGAAACAGGTGTAATCGCCAAAACTGGTGCTAAACCTAAATTACCTACTACTATTCCAAATTTGACGGATACGATGTTAGATGTGTACCGCATTCCGTTGAAATACTTATACTATAATAACGAAAATGGCAGAATTTCGACTCAAATTAAAAGAATCTATGGTAATCTTGAACCTCATACGGATGAGGTAGATGCAACGTATAATGATAAGATTGCTTCTTATATTATGGAAGATAATGCATCAGCTCTTAAGAACACAAAAAAATCAATTAAAGAGAAAAGTCAGCAAGTGTACGGTTACGTCTTACAGGATGGCCGTATTATTGATGGTAATAGACGATTTACTGCCTTGAGACAATTACAAGCAGAAAGTGGCAATAGTCAGTTTTTTGAGGCAGTAATCTTGCCATTTACCTACGATGCAAAAGCAGATCGTGAGCAGATTAAGCGCCTAGAATTAGCTATTCAAATGGGTACTGAAGAGAGATTACAATATGATCCTTTAGATTTAGCTGTTGATATGTACCAGACAATAGTTGTTGAAAATTTGATGACTAAGAAAGATTATGCAAATGAATCAAACAAAAAAGTTAAAGAAATTGAAGATCGAATTGCGACTGTTGAATTGATTCATGACTTTCTTGATTTTATTAATGCTCCTCAGGATGCTTATTTTATTGTAAAAGACGCAAATCTATATAATCCTTTGTACGAATTGGCAAAGAAATTTGCGAAGTTATTTCCTGATAATGGACCTAAATATGAGCAAACCAAAGAAACTGCATTCACTTTGTTGGGTAAAATGGTTCAGACTGGTGGGGACACTGTAAGAGAAGTTCGTGACTATTTGAAAAACATTGTTAATTCACCAATCAATGACGAATATAATGATTCGATTGAAGAATCGATTGAAGATTTTCGAGATAAATTAGATGATAGGCCAATTACTTCAGCTACTGATTATCGTAATCGATTAGAGGAAGCAATGCCCGAAATTCGTCAAGTTACTGAAGTGTATAATCAGACTGTTAATCGACAAAATAGAGGACAAAGTATTGATAATTTTATCAGTGATTTCAACGATGCATTGAGTACTTTGCAAGATGCTAAAAGAGGAGACGGTTTAACTGGTAATCTACATTTTAGTAACTTTTCTAAGTCTCAAATCGAAGAAATTAGAGATTTGCTGATACAGATCAACCTTGTGAGTGGTGACTTAATAGAGGTATATGAAGATGAGCTCTAATGTCCGACTAATTAGTGACGATGGTATATTTAAATTTATCGATAATGAAGAAGCAATCTTAACTTCTAGAAAATTAAGTCGAATTCTAAGCAGGTATAAAACATTCTTCCAAGATTTCGAGTCATTGACCTTGATAGATGATCTAACATACATTCAGTTATCTGAATTAATTAATAAAATTAATGACAAGGTAGATGGCAATTTAGAAATAGATGATGAAATACGCGCTTTCATTGAATCAAGCAGGTACGCTATAGAGGAACAGAAAATTGCCGGCATAACTATTAAAGAATATGATGAACGCTGGAATGAAGAAATAGAATATTTTAAACGAATTCTCGATCAGGAAATTACTCGACCACTTAAGCCACAGCAAATTCAAGCCAGTTTCTACTTAGCTACTATGAAACGCGCAGCAAATTTTAGTGTTCCAGGAGCTGGTAAAACGGCGATGACTTATGGCGCCTTTGCCTATCTTTCATCACCACAATTAAATGAAGTAGATAAAATGTTAGTGATCTCCCCATTGAATGCTTTTGAAGCTTGGCGAGCTGAGTATATTGAAGTATTTGGCAGTAAGCGACCTTTAAATTTTATGAATTTGAAGGATTACAGTGAACCGGGTGATATTCGAACCAATTGGGGTGTTGCTGATATTATTGTCATCAATTATGAAGCACTGTCTGGTTGGAAACTTTCGGTTATTAATGGATTAATCGATGAGAAGACTATGATTGTATTTGATGAAGTTCATCGTATAAAAAATCCTGTAGGCAAGCGAGCAAAGAATGCTTTAGACTTAGGAAGACAAGCGCGATATCATTTCGTTCTTACCGGTACACCAATACCTAATTCCTACAAAGATATCTATAATTTTTTACATCTACTATATGATAACGAGTACGATTCATTCTTTGGATGGAGTATTAATGATTTATCAGAGCCAGATTCTAACGAAATAAATGAAAGAATGAATCCATTCTTCTGGCGTACTACAAAAAATGATTTAAATGTTCCAATTGCTGAACCTGACAAACACATCATCACAAAACCAGATCCTCAACAAGTGGATTTAGCAGCAACTATCCACGAAGTTGAAACGAATGTGCTAGGGAAATATATACGCTTATTGCAGGCTTCTACTAACCCAGCTTTACTGACTGAAAAGATAGATTTAAAAAGTATGGGATTTTTATTCGATGAATTAGATTATTCTATCGATGGCAGTATAAATGCTGAAGAACAAAGAAAAGCCAAGCAAAGAATGTACTTGGATGCTGGTGTCGAATCAATGGTAACGCCGAAATTTATTCAAGGTATTCAGCTAATAGAGGAGTTAACGGGTCAAGGCAAGAAAGTGCTCGTGTGGGGAATGTTCGTAGGTACTATGAAGAAAATCTATGATGAATTGAACCAAAAGGGTATCAAATCACATCTGATTTATGGGCAAACCCCTAAAGAGGATCGCGTTGGTCTGATTGATGATTTTCGTAGTGGTGACGCTCAAGTCTTGATTTCAAATCCCGCTACTTTAGGGGAGTCTATTTCACTTCATCAAACTGTCCATGATGCAATTTACTTTGAGTATAATTTTAACTTAACCTTTATGTTGCAATCTAGAGACCGTATCCACAGGCTTGGATTGGATACGAATCAGTATACGCGTTACTATTACCTGATGACTGAGGGAAGTAAAGCGCAAGGGGGTTATATAGATCAGTTAGTGTATAAACGGTTGAAAGAGAAAGAAGAAGTTATGATGAATGCAATAGAAGGAAATATGTTGCTTCCGGAAGTCACAGATGATTATTTAGCAGATGTGAAACAAATCATCTCTGCATTATAATGATTCGCATGTTATTCATGAATACACAAGCTAGAGGCGTGGAATATTTAGATCACGCCTCTTTAGCTATAATTATGAAATGAATAAAAAAACTTGTATTGACTCATTTTTCTAGTCAATACAAGGCTTTTGTGTGTTGTGGGTATGTTTAAACCTGGTTAAATTCTTCTAGTTCGTAGGCACCTTTGGTATAAACGACATGGGCATAATGGCCGTATTCTAATTCTTCTTTTAGGTCGAATTCTGGTAGGACTTCATGTAGGAAGAAGCGAATTGGCATGTCATGGCTGACGATTAAGACGTGGATGTCTTTCTTTTGGGTTTCCATGCGGACTTCTAGGGCGTCGTCATGGATATCCAACATAGCTTCTTCAATCCGGTTCCAGAAGGTGATAAAGTCTTCAGAATTACCTTCTTCATCTCGGTCCACAAGGTTTTCGATGATGAGTGGGACGTATTGGGTGGAAGGGATTTGGTTGATCCGCATGTCGTCCACTAATTGACTAATGGATTTTGGCCATACTTTCTCTATATCTTGATCTTCTAAACCACCGAAGTTGTACTCTCTAAAGCCTTCAACTGGGAATAGTTGGAGATCATTTTCTTGTTTCATTAAAATGCGCTCACCTGTTTCAATACACCGGTCTAGATCACTTGTATAAGCTAAATCAAATGGGACATCTGCTAGGGTTTCGGCTACTTGGTCGACTACACCCATGCCGGCGCGTGTAACTGGTGAATCTGCCCATCCCTGGACACGTTGGTCTGCATTGGCCGTCGTTTCACCATGACGGACAAAGTAATAATGGATAGCTGCCATAATATTCACTCCTCTCGTGGTTTGGTATTTGATGTTAACTTCATTCTAGCATAATAAACGATTTATGAAAACGATTTCCATAATAATGATGATATATGATTTTATTAACCCAAATCTTGATTCAATCAGTTGAGAGAGTTATTCGCATACTTAGTTCAATAAAAGCGAACGCCCCTGATTGAAATCTCGTAGGCAATTTATTATTTGTGGCCAAAAATTCGTGCTAAAATGAAAAGTAGAGATGAATGCCAGAGGAAATGGCAGAAAATGAGGAGTGTTCTTTTTGACAAAAACAGCTAAAGTATTTACTGATGAAGAGAAAAGTAAAATTTTAAGCGATATTGTGGCCATCGAGACGGTGGACCGCAATGAGGAAGATGTGGCTAATTATCTTGCAGCCTTACTAGGCGAGTATGGAATCGATTCTAAGGTGATTCCAACAGGGATTCCTGGTCGTGCCAACTTGGTAGCTGAAATCGGATCTGGTTCACCAGTATTAGCGATTTCTGGTCATATGGATGTAGTTTCTGCAGGGAATGCGGAGGCTTGGACGTCTGATCCATACACATTGACTGAGCGCGACGGGAAACTATTCGGCCGTGGATCTACAGATATGAAAGGTGGATTGGCTGCCTTAGTGATCGCCATGATCGAAATTAAAGAACAAGGATTATTAGAGCGCGGAACTTTACGCCTGTTAGCGACTTACAACGAGGAGAATGGGGCTGTCGGTTCTATCCAACTAGAGGAAGCAGGTTATGTATCTGACGTTGACGCGATCGTAATTGGTGAACCAACAACAGGGATGATTCACCCATCTCATAAGGGTTCAATGAACTTTGTGGTGTCATCACGCGGTAAATCTGTTCATTCATCTAGACCACGTGGCGGCATCAACGCCATTGACCCATTGATGGACTTTGCATTAGCCTTCAAAGAGGCGTTCAAAGAAGCGACAAAAGATATCAGCTTCGGTCAATTAGACTTTTCACCAGTATTGAATTTATATGGGGCAGTTGAAGGTGACGACGCTGGTAACCAAGAATTAGACCAATTATTGAAACAGCCAACCTTTAACGTGACGGTATTCCGTGGTGGTGACCAAGTGAATACGATTCCTGATCACGCAGAAGTAGTCTTTAACATTCGTACAGTTCCTGAATTCGATAATGAAGCAGTTAAAGGCGTATTTTCTGAAGTTTACCAAGAATTCTTGGATAAAGGGGCAGACTTCGACCTACAATTAACCCTAGACTTAAAACCGTTGAATGGTGGGGTTGATTCAGCCCTAGTACAATTAACCAAAACAATAGGGGCTACATACCTAAACCAAGACTTGGAAGTTGTGCCAATGACTGGTGGTACGGATGGGGCAAACTTTGTTGCCAACAAACCAGCTGGCTACCCAATCATCATCTTTGGCCCAGGATCAACAACATCCCACCAAATTGATGAATACGTGGACAAGGACGAGTATCTAACATTCGTTGACTTATACATTGACTTGTTAGCCACTTATATAGAGAACAAATAAAATTGGTTAAAAAAGCTATGACATTCTGGTCGTAGCTTTTTTGCAGCCGGTACAATGGTGTCTACCACCATACTATTGTATTTGTCGCATATATCCAGTTTATTTGATAAAATATGGGAGAGACTGTTGCTTTTTTCGCAACAAATAACCGTTGGAAACGACATGATCATAAAATAATCGTAGGGGTGTATGAATATGGTAGAACATAATTTAGAAGAGACGCAAGAACAAGCTGCAATGGGTAAAACCCTTCAAGCAATCAAAGTTGGCGATACTTTCCGTGTAACTGAATCGATTAGAGAGCGAGATGTCTTGTTATACATGGGGGTTACCTCAGACTCGAACCCCGCATACCTACAACAAACGTCACATAAAGCTGGCCTTACGCCAGGCGAGGTTGTTGTACCACCAATCGCCTTAATGGGGATTATTACACGTACAGTATCGATGAATTTCCCTGGTCCAGGTTCTCGTTTAGTTGAAATGAACATCAATATCATCCATTCTATTCCACATAACTCAATCATCACGTTTGAATTTGAGGTTATCCGTGTAGAAGAATTGAAACAATTCGTGACGATTCACTGTATTGGGAAGTTTACCAATTCCACTGATGACGACCGTGTCTTAGATGCTATGTTGACTGTTTTACCACCACTAGAGCATCTACAGAATGACGCTGAAACGATTGATGCAGGTGTATTCCAACGAATTTCAGGAGGCGACTCAATTGAGTACTAATAAAGAAAAGAAGAAGCTCGTCCTATTTGACGGGTCATCTCTGGCTTTTCGTTCTTTCTATGCCATCCATAATATCGATTCATTCGTAAACAAAAATGGTATGCATACCAATGCCTTGTTTGCTTTTCATGAAATGATGAATAATATCTTGGAAAAAGAACAGCCGACGCATGCCTTGGTGGCGTGGGACGCAGGTAAAACGACTTTCAGAAACGAATTCTTTGATGAATATAAAGGTGGGCGTCAATCAACACCATCTGAGTTTAGAGAGCAGATGCCATTTTTCAATGTGCTCCTAGATGCCTTTGGGGTTGCGCATTATGACTTGACTAACTATGAGGCGGACGACATTATCGGGACTTTTGCGACTAAAGTAGACCCTGAAGAATTTGATGTTGTCGTGATTTCCGGGGACAAAGATTTAACGCAATTAGCGCGTGACAATGTCCGGGTAGATATCACCAAAAAAGGGGTATCTGAATTAGTGTCTTATACGCCAACTTCGATTATGGAAGATATGGGGATTACGCCTGAACAAATCATTGATATGAAGGGGTTAATGGGGGATTCTTCGGATAACTATCCTGGTGTGTCAGGCATTGGTGAAAAGACGGCCTTAAAATTATTACATGAATATGGGTCAATGGAAGAGATGTACGAACAAATTGACGACATGAAGAAATCGAAGCGTAAAGAGAATCTGATCAACGAAAAAGAAAATGCGATGCTGTCTAAAAAGTTGGCACGTATTGAACTGGATGCACCCGTGAAGATTGACTTAGCTGAGTTACCTTATAAAGGCAAACAGCTTGAACCGCTGATGTCATTTTACAAGGATATGAACTTTAACGGTTTTATGTCACGTTTACTGGAAAATTCAGACCAGGCGGACTTGTTGACAGAAGATTGGGAAGAGGTTACCTATACGCATGTGGCGTCTGCTGAGGATTTAACAGGGGACCATTTCCCAAGTGAAGCTGTAGCGGATGGGTACGCGATGTACCTTGAAAACTTGAGTAAAAACTACCAT
Source organism: Carnobacterium sp. 1290_CSPC (assembly GCF_001053265.1). Classification (NCBI taxonomy): domain Bacteria; kingdom Bacillati; phylum Bacillota; class Bacilli; order Lactobacillales; family Carnobacteriaceae; genus Carnobacterium; species Carnobacterium sp. 1290_CSPC. The sequence goes on along the minus strand of NZ_JVVG01000024.1, from coordinate 174,668 downwards.
GATTCAGAGGTTGTGGCTATTGCATGGACGAATGGTAGTGAAATATTTACCGGAGATGCTAGCTTACTACAGGCTGATTTATTTAAAGCATGGTTATCGGATGAGCAAGTCACAAAAGTGGTATTTGATGCCAAGCGGACGAAAGTGATGCTAGATTATGTAGACATCGACTTTGCAGGGGTTGTAGATGATGTCTTAATTGGGTCGTATTTACTCCATGCCCGTGATAATTCTAACGACTTGGCTGAAGTGGCACGCGAATTTGATATGGATGACTTGTCTTATGATGAGTCTATTTATGGCAAAGGGGCTAAACGGAGCGTACCTGAAGAAACTGAAACCATGTACGAACACATTGCCCGTAAAGTGCATATTATCGCACGACTGCAAGAAACTATTCGCCCGCAACTAGAAGCCAATCAAATGGATGACTTGTACCGAAAAATAGAGTTACCATTGGCTTTAGTATTAGCAAACCTTGAAATTTTAGGGATTTCAGTGGACAAACAACAATTAGTCACTATGCAGGCTGAATTCCAAGAGATTATCGACGGCCTTGAAGCCAATATCTGGAAGGAAGCTGGTCACGAATTCAATGTGAATTCACCTAAACAATTAGGCGTTATCTTGTTTGAAGAAATGGGCTTACCAGTGATTAAGAAAACGAAGACTGGTTATTCTACAGCCCAAGATGTTTTGGAAAAATTGGCTGGCCAAGCACCAATCATCGACTTGATTTTAAATTACCGCCAATTGAATAAATTGCAATCAACTTATGTTGAAGGATTACAAGAGTTTATCCACGAGGATGGTAAAATTCATTCTCGTTTCCAACAGACCTTAACTTCAACAGGTCGTTTATCATCAGCTGATCCAAACTTACAAAACATCCCAATCCGTTCTGAAGAAGGTCGGAGTATCCGTAAAGCCTTTGTGCCAAGTCACGAAGACTGGGTTATCTTTTCAAGTGACTATTCACAAATTGAATTACGAGTTTTAGCCCATATTTCTGGTGACAAGCACATGCAAGAAGCCTTCAACAACCACGAAGATATCCATACTTCAACAGCTATGAAAGTCTATAATGTGGCTAAAGAAGAAGTGACCTCTAATATGAGACGGAACGCCAAGGCGGTAAACTTTGGGATTGTCTATGGGATTTCTGACTATGGTTTGAGCCAAAATTTGAATATCTCTCGTCCAGAAGCTAAGAACTTTATTGATACTTACTTGGAAAACTATCCAGGTGTTCAAGCTTACATGAAGAATGTTGTAGAGAAGGCCAAAGAAGATGGTTATGTAGAAACCCTATTTAACCGTCGTCGCTACTTACCTGATTTGAAATCGAAGAACTTCAATGTTCGTTCATTTGCTGAACGTAATGCCATGAATACGCCAATTCAAGGTACCGCAGCGGATATCATTAAAATTGCGATGGTAAAGATGGATGAAGCTTTAAAAGAACATAAGTTACAAGCTAATCTGTTATTACAAATCCACGATGAGTTGGTTTTTGAAGTGCCAAAAGATGAAATTGAGACACTAGAGAAATTAGTAACTGAAATCATGGGGTCAGCAGCTCAACTAGATGTGCCATTAGAAATTGAATCTAATTACGGTGCAACTTGGTATGAAGCTAAATAATGAATAAAAAGAGGTGCAGTGAAAACAAACTGGCACCTCTTTTCTATCCTATGGAATAAAATGAACAAGTATGTCAGATATCTTGCAAGGTTTGCCTCCTGCTTGTCTTTTCAATAGGCAGGTTTTGCATTAGAATAGAATAAAGAAGAGATAGTAGAAAGTGGTGTAATGATGCCAGAGATGCCGGAAGTGGAGACGGTTAGACGTGGTCTAGAAGAAATTGTTATTGGCAAGAAAGTATCGTCTGTGACAGTGACTTGGCCAAGAATTATTCAGGCAGAAGGTGGCGTGGAGGCTTTTGAGAGACGGATGCCCGGCCAGCAATTAGAGAAAGTAGGTCGAGTAGGGAAATTTTTACTTTTCTATTGGACAGATGTGACATGGATTGCCCATTTACGAATGGAAGGCAAATACCTATATGAGCCAACCGATAGCCCGGTAGACCAATATACCCATGTTATTTGTCATCTGACTGACGGTCATGACCTTCGTTACCGAGATGTTCGGAAGTTTGGCCGGATTCATATGGTTGAAAAGGCGGATACTGAAGCAGAGATTGCCAAGCTGAAATTAGGTCCTGAGCCAAACGGTTTAACCTTTACTTATCTGCAAAAACGATTTGATAAGACAACAAGATCCATCAAGGCAGTACTCTTAGATCAAGGGGTTATTGCGGGAATTGGCAATATTTATGCGGATGAAATCTTATTTGCAGCGAAAATCCACCCTGAACAAAGCGCTAGATCGTTATATGATGAGGAAATCCAAGCCATTATCACTGAGAGTCGTCGGATTATGGCGTCAGCCATTGAAGTTGGTGGGACAACGATTCGAACCTATACCAATACCTTTGGTGAGAATGGTCAATTTGCCGATTATTTAAAGGCCTACGGGAAAAAGGGACAACCCTGTCCACGATGCGGCACTGAGATTGAGAAAATTAGCGTGGCTAAAAGAGGAACGCATTTCTGTCCACATTGCCAGCGCATTCACTTGCAGTGAAATATATTACATCATCTATTTAAATTAAAACGGAGGCACTATGAGTCATATTTTAGGACTAACCGGCAGTATTGCCACAGGTAAATCAACAGCAAGTAAATTTTTTAAGAAAGCCGGGTTTCCAGTCATCGATGCAGATTACGGGGCACGGGTGGTTGTTGAACCCGGACAACCAGGTTTAGAGTCAGTTAAAGCGCATTTTGGAGAGGATATTGTCTTTCCTAATGGGGTTTTAGACCGCAAAAAACTGGGCCAAATTATCTTCTCAGATGATAAGGAACGAGAGAAACTGAATGAACTATTACGTCAACCTATTCGCGACTGGTTAAACAGTCAAAAAGACAAGTATGAAGCGGAAGGCCATGAACTGATTGTCATGGATATTCCTTTATTATTTGAAGGGAATTTCGCGGATGCATGTGACCAGGTGATGGTTATTTATGTGTCAGAAACCATTCAATTAGACCGGTTAATACAGCGGGATAACTTAACCTCAGTTGAAGCTTTTCAACGAATGACTTGTCAAATGTCCATTGAACGAAAAGCCATGATGGCGGATGTGGTGATTGATAATTCGGGTTCTATTCCAAATACTGAACAACAACTGGATGCATGGATTGGCATCTCTGGTTTTCAACCGCTAAAATAGTGGTTGAATAGCCTTTGTGCTATAATAAATCGAGCAATTATTCAAGTATATTAAAATTGAAAGCAGAGGTGTCAAATATATGCAATGTCCAAATTGTGCTTCAACCAATTTAAAAGTAATTGATAGTCGACCAGCGGAGAATAATACCTCTATTCGTCGACGTCGAGAGTGCTTAGAATGTGGCGCCCGTTTTACCACTTTCGAGCGCATCGAACGAACCCCCTTATTAGTCGTTAAACGTGACGGAACCAGAGAGGAATTTTCTCATGAGAAAGTTTTACGTGGTCTGATCCGTTCTGCTGAAAAGCGTCCTGTATCAGCTGACCAACTTGAACAGTTAGCCAATGACGTTGAATCTGAGTTGCGGTCTCGTAGCCAAAATGAGGTGCCAGCTTCTGAAATTGGGGAGTTGTTGATGGCAGCTTTACCAGATATTGATGAAGTGGCTTATATTCGTTATGCTAGCGTATACCGACAATTTGAGGATCCGACTGTTTTCCTAAGAGAAATCGAGCGATTAAGAGGGCGGAATGACCAGGCTGAAAGCGACGTGAATCCCGAAGAGTCAAACCAAGGTCATGTAGCAGACTAAATATTTCACAGAAGGGAGGGTAATGCCAGTGACATACCCATGGCAAAATTTAGATCCAAAAGGGCTTGTTCAAATTACCCAACCCCACTGGATTTCAGATATTGACCAGCAAGTCCTACTTCACCTATACCAACCCATTATTGGTGGCATTGCCTACGCCTTTTACCAGACTTTATATGCCAATATTCAATTGTCTGACTTTGCCTCAATCCCTTTGCGCCACTTCGATTTGATGGAACAAATGGTGGCCGGTAAGGAGCAATACGTGAAGGCCAGACGGCAACTTGAAGCAATTGGCTTATTACAAGTTTTTGAAAAAAGTAGTCACACAAGCCAAGATGATGTGACGACGATTTATCAATTACAAGCACCATTGGATTCTAAGCATATTTTCTCTGATCCAATTATGTCTAGTCTATTAATGGACCGGTTGGGTCAAGACCGCTATCAATTGATGCTAGACAAGTTTTCAATCAAAATGCCAGTAGACTTGAAATCAGGAGATTGGACGGAAGTGACTGCTACTTTCCAAGATGTCTACCGATTACCAAGTCAATACTATCCCATTTCGGATGAGATTGAGGATAAGTTGGTAGCTAAAAATAGTCAAACCAAGGCAACTACAATCACTAGTTCAACCTTAGATATGAACACCTTAAAAGAGTTGCTGCAATCGTCATTCATCTCTGAAAAAGCTATTACAGCTGAAGTGAACGAGATGTTTGTATCCTTACATCAACTCTATGGTTTTGATGAGGTGGACTTGAAAGAATTGGCCTTATCAGCGACTGATCTAAGGACCAATACGATTGACGTACGCAAGTTGCAGCGCCTGGCTTTAGACAAATCGAGCAGTCAAACAGGTATAAGCAATGTTCAGTCAGCAAAGGCATCTATACAAGGGACTAGTAGCGGTTTAACGGACCGGATTACAGTTTCAGAGGCCAAAGGCCGCCAGCAGGCAGATCAAGCTGATCAACAATGGCTAGGGAAAGGGCTCTCAAAAGAAGAGTTGTCATTTTCTAAATTGGCTAGGTCTTATCCACCAATTGCCTTTGCCAAATCAATTAAGGAACAAAAGGGCGGCTATCTCACTAAGTCCGAGGGGAACGCCATTACTGAGTTAATCCAGTCAGAAGTGATTCAGCCGGCGACCTTAAATGTAATGGTGCAATTCTGTTTGATTGAGTTGGAACAGAACCGGCTGACGCGCTCATACCTAGAGAGTGTTGCTGATGACTGGCGTCAAAACAAGGTGGTTGAGCCTGAAGAAGCCATGTTATACTTGAAGCAACGTAAACAGAAGAGTGCTGAAAATTATGAAAAACGACAAAAAAACCGGATGGCTAAAGGTCGTTATCAGACGCAGAAGCAGTCAGTTAAACCAAAATGGTTAGACCCTGATTCAAGACAGGATAAATATCAAAAACCAGTGGTGGCGCCAAAGGCAGGTGACCAAGAAGGGCCTAAGCAAGACACGGCAGTCAAGCAAGAAAATAAGGCATCCTTAAGTGCGCAAGAAGCAGAAATTCAACAATTACTGCATTCATTAAATCAAAAAGAAGGTGAGTAAGTATGGCTGACAACAACCAAATGAAAAATGTGGGGGACTCATTAAAACAGCAGTTCAACCGCAACCCCATGTTCAAAGAGCGACAAGCAAAAATCGAAGGCATTGTTCAAAGTGATCCAGATGTCCAGGCTTTTCTTGCCAAACATCAGTTAACCTTTGAAGATGAAATCGTGAAGAAATCATTTTCAAAATTATATGAGTTTGCGCGCGAGAACGGTAACGATGCTTTGGGCCAAAAGAAATTCGTCCAATATGCGCCAAATTTGATTATGAACGTGAACTTTATCGATGTGGATTATCATCCAACTGAAGCCTTTATCCAACAACAAGAGGCCGAAGAATTGAACAAGCGGGTGACTATGGTCTCTATGCCGAAAAGTCTGCGGTCAGCTTCTTTTGAAAAGATGACGAAAGATGACTATCAAGACCGATTTGAAGCGATTCAAAAGAGTCTACAATTTATTTCAGCCTATACCAGTAAGCCAAATGCCTATCATAAGGGTTTGTACCTACATGGGCAATTTGGGGTTGGGAAAACCCATATCCTGGCTGCTTTAGTAAATACTTTGGCTGAGCATGGGGTCAAATCTACCTTGGTACATTACCCGGAATTGTTAGTAGATCTAAAATCACGTATCCGGACCAATACTGTTGACCAAAGAGTCAATGAAATCAAGCAGGCGCAAGTGCTAGTGTTAGATGATATTGGTGCTGAATCTAATAGTGAATGGGTCCGCGATGATGTGCTGGGTGTTATTTTGCAATACCGGATGCAAGAGCAGTTATCGACTTTCTTTACCTCTAATTTCTCAATGGCTGAGTTGGAAGAATTTCTAACGACGACTAGAGAAGGGGTAGATGTGGCAAAATCAGCTCGTATCATGGAAAGAATCAAGTATTTAAGTGAAGAAATTACAGTTGGAGGTAGAGACCGTCGTAACGGTTAATACCTTCTTTTTTTTTATCGTCATTTTCACAGCAAAATATTTGTACACTTAACTTTAAAATGATAAGCTATACTTATATCATATATAGAAGCCAGATGAAGGAGGTGAGTGAATGAGTGGATTGAGAAAGTTCCTTCAAATCCTATTTTCACTCTTAGTTTTATTAGCGGTAGTGGTAACAGCTGCAGTCATTTATCCAATACCATACGTAAGTGACTTTGCTGACCAACATATTGTGTCTAATCAAATGTTAGTGAATACGGTCATTGTGCTACTGGCACTTGCATTTATTTATTTTGCAGTTGCTTTAATTTGGGCCTTGGTCGCACCAGCAAAATCACGCACCTTAAAAGTGACTAACGACTTTGGTGAGGTGAAAGTAAACCGTGATACAGTTGTACAGGCGGTACACCAAGAGTTGTTAGACGTGAAACAAGCATCTAACAAAAATGTTACGGTGAAATTTGGTCGTAAGCCAGAAAACACAAAAGTAGCGGTTGATTACGCTGTAGATAAAAACCAAGCGGTTCAAGCAACTTCTGATCGCATCGCAGAAAAAGCTAAACTTGGAGCAGAACGCGTTTTAGGGACAAATGTTCAAAATATAAAGGTATCTGCCGCACCGTATGATGCGAGCCAAGTAAGCCAACAGGGGCGCGGTCAAAACCAGGCGCGTGTTAGATAATCTTGATCGAATAGGACCGAATGTTGATAGGAGGCACAGAGCATATGAAACAACCACCACGTAGCTGGTATCCATATAGAAATCGTATTATTGGCGGATTGATTGCATTCATTTTTGGTTTACTGTGGATGTGGTTAGGTTTTGGACCTGCCTTATTCATCCTAGTATTCTCAGTAATTGGATACATTGCAGGGGCATATTTTGATGGGCAAATTGACTTAGAAAGCTGGTTCTCATTTTTCAATTTTTAGCATCATATTGTTTGAGTTAAGTAGATGGATTTGCTATGATATTGACAACTTATTGGTTATATAATTTAAGAATAAAAGAAATGGGGTATTTTACATGTCAGAAAACGTAAAACACACAAATGATTTAACTTTTGAAAACCGTGTATTGGAAAAAATTGCTTTCTATACAGTTCAAAACATTGATGGGATTCTAGAGTTAAAAGGTAACTTTACTTCAGGAATTATGAACTTCTTTTCTAGCAGTGAAGACGAAACTAAAGGTGTTAGCGCCGAAGTTGGTAGAAAAGAAGTAGCTTTAGACCTAGAAGTGATTGCTGAATATGGCAAAGATATTCCTGCCGCTTTTGACAAAGTGACTAAAGCAGTGAAAGAAAACGTTCAACAAATGACTGGTTTAACAGTTGTTGAAGTGAACATGAACGTAAACGACGTGTTAACACGCGCTGAGTATGAACGTGACCAAAACGAACAAAAACGTGCTGCTGAACAACAACGTCGTCAAGTGAACCAAAGTGGCCAATACACTGATGGTTCACGCGTACAATAATTTTCACCAGAAAGAGGCGGGTTTACACTCGTCTCTTTTTCCTTGAAATCGCCTATGTGAAACGGTTTCTTATGAATTTTGTTTGACAATTATAGGCTCGATGCTTATACTTATTTTGAAATCAGATAACTATATCGATGATAAGAGACAAGCTTTAGGATTGGACATTAGGGACAAGTTGGTTGGTGAGAAACTTGCAAGATCATATAGCGAACCACTCTTTAGATTGCACCGAAACAGATGGCATTATGCACATGTGATAAGGTGTACGGGTTGCCCCCATTATCAGCAATTGAGGATAAGATATGCTCTGCATATATTATCGAACTTGGGTGGAACCACGCATATTGTTTATTAGCGTCCCATTCTAGTCTTTTAGGCTAGGATGGGGCTTTTTTATTTTTCAAAAGGAAAAAGGAGGAAAAACATGATTGACTTAGTATTCCCAGATGGGGCTAAAAAATCATTCGAAGCAGGCGTTACTGGTCGTGACGTTGCTGCATCAATTAGTAACTCATTAGCAAAACGCGCATTAGCGGCTAAAATTGACGGTGAATTGGTGGACTTAAATGCCCCAATTAATGAAGGTGGCGCGATTGAAATCGTTGACCCTAAACATGAAGATGCTTTAGGTATCTTACGTCACTCAACTGCTCATTTAATGGCACAAGCGATGAAACGTTTGTATCCAGGCATTAAATTTGGTGTTGGTCCAGCTATTGAAACAGGTTATTATTATGATACGGACCAAGAAAAACAAATTACTGAAGAAGATCTACCAGTAATTGAAGCTGAAATGGCTAAAATTGTAAAAGAGAATTATCCAATTGAACGTCGTGAAGTGACACGTGTTGAAGCAAATGAAATCTTTGCGGATGATGAATATAAATTGGAAATCATCGCAGATTTACCAGAAGATGAAACGTTAACAGTATACTCACAAGGTGAATTCACTGACCTTTGTCGTGGAATCCATGTACCATCAACTGGTTACATTAAAGAATTCAAACTATTATCTGTTGCCGGTGCATACTGGAGAGGTAACTCAGATAACAAAATGATGCAACGTGTTTACGGTACAGCATTCTTCGAGAAACGTGACTTGAAAGAATTCATCAAACAACGTGAGGAAGCTAAAGAACGTGACCACCGTAAATTAGGTAAAGAATTAGATATCTTCATGGTAAATCCTGAAGTTGGTTCTGGTTTACCGTTCTGGTTACCGAAAGGTGCAACTGTTCGTCGTATTATCGAACGTTACATCGTTGATAAAGAAGAATCACTAGGTTATGAGCATGTGTATACACCAATTATGGCAGATGTAGAATTTTATAAAACTTCTGGACACTGGGACCACTACCATGAAGATATGTACCCACCAATGGATATGGGTGACGGTGAACAATTAGTTTTACGTCCAATGAACTGCCCGCACCACATGATGGTTTATAAAAATGATATTCACTCTTATCGTGAATTCCCAATTCGGATTGCGGAATTAGGTATGATGCACCGTTATGAAAAATCAGGCGCTTTATCTGGTTTACAACGTGTACGTGAAATGACTTTAAATGATGCGCATATCTTTGTACGTCCAGACCAAATCAAAGAAGAATTTACGCGAGTACTGCAATTAATCAAACAAGTCTATGATGACTTTAATATTACAGACTACCGCTTCCGTTTATCTTACCGTGATCCAGAAAATACGGATAAATACTTTGATGATGATGAAATGTGGGAAAAAGCACAAGCAATGCTAAAAGAAACAATGGATGACTTAGGTTTAGAATATTTTGAAGCCATTGGTGAAGCAGCGTTCTACGGTCCTAAATTAGATGTTCAAATGAAAACTGCTTTAGGTAACGAAGAAACAATGTCTACTGTTCAATTAGACTTCTTATTACCAGAACGCTTTGACCTAACTTACGTTGGTCAAGACGGTCAAGATACGCACCGTCCAGTGGTTATCCACCGTGGTGTCGTTTCAACAATGGAACGTTTCGTAGCTTACCTAATCGAAGAATATAAAGGTGCCTTCCCAACTTGGTTAGCACCAGTTCAAGCGAAATTAATCCCAGTTAACGATGACGCACATGGTGACCATGTTGAAGAAATCCGTCGTCGAATGAAGGCTGCTGGTATGCGTGTTGAAGTGGATAATCGTAACGAAAAAATGGGTTACAAGATTCGTGAAGCACAAACCCTTAAAATTCCATACCAATTGGTATTTGGTGACAACGAAATCGCTGAAAACACAGTAACAGTACGTCGCTATGGTTCAAAAGAAACACTATCAATGCCGTTTGATGAATTCTTAGCGCAATTAGAACAAGACATCAAAGAATATAAATAAAGGGTGCGAGCCCCGACGCTAAGAAAGGAACCGTTGGAAGATGAAGACAGTAGATGACACAGTCAGCTACAACTTCATCTGAAACGCAGTCCTTTCTGGAGGGACGAACCCGACTAAAGGGTGTAAGCGAGATCGCTAAGCTCAACAACTATTCTGAAGTGGACTTGAGATGGTCGAGCGCACCCGACTAAACAGGGTTAGAGAGTCGACGCCCTACTGATATAAAGGTAAAAAAAATGTCAATAACACTCGTTATTGGCGTTTTTTACTATGCACAAATAAAAAGAGAGATTGAATTTTCACCCAATCTCACTGCTATTTCTATAAATATAATTCCCCGGCTTGTAATACGGGCTCTAAGTGACCTAATGGAATGGTTGCCATACTTGGGCGTAAGGTTCCTTTGTTTTCATCGCGTCCTTGGATTACCAATTTGGCGTCGTCTTGACGGTAAATGTTGATCCCTTTAACGATTAATTGTTGGGTTTGGTCACTAGAATAACGGTTGAATAATACCGCTAACTTCACGAAAGGTAATTGTGTCATCATTGGGTAGTCACCCATAGAGTCGCCAAATACCATAGCTGGTTGCTTGCCGTGATCAGCTACCATGAAGTTTTTAATCACTTCTACTTTTCCCAAGCCCTTAGTGATAAAGGTGCCTTCTTCTAGACGTGAATCCATAATGCCATTTTCATCCACGTCGTAGCACTGGCCGAAAACTTGGCTTGCGTCTAAGTTGAAAGGTGCTTCAGTGACCACTGAACGAACCAAGTCAATTGGACTAGCGGAAATGACATAGATGGTGATGTTGTTGTCTTTAAGCACTTGCCATAAATGTAAGATTTCATCTGGGATTCGAATCCCTTGTTCGAAAGAGGCTTCTACTTTTCCGACCTTGCTCTTAATATGTGGGCTAGAAAATAGTCGGCGTAGGGCGATTGGTTTATTCAAAGCATCTTGGAATACAGCTACAGATAGGGCTTTAAATTCTTCAACAGTATAGCCTTTAAACCAGTAAATCGGAGAGTTTTCGCCTGGGGTTCTTCGGAATTCACTACCTGCTAGTTGGTAGAACAAACGCAATTTCGCTGCAAATTCGTTGAATTGGGTCCATTCCTTCACTTGTTCTAGTGGCAAGCGTTCGTTCTCGTCTAGGGCGATATAGTCGGTATATAAGAATTGGTATTGGGCGATGATGTCGTCCGCCAAATCAATATAAGTTGCCATATTTTTTGAATTCGGGAAAATAGGTTGGTTGAAATTCATCGGGCCTGTAGTTAAGACGTCATAGAATTCATCTGGTGTCATCTTGTAGGCCAAGTGATCAATCATATACATCATCAGATGGTCTTCAATATCATGCATGATTGTAGTGTTGTCAAAATCAAATATAGCGTATTCAGTATCTTGCTTGCTTACAATTGCTTCTGAAGCTGATTCACGAATCACTGTATTCAGACGTTGGATAACAAAGGGGTCCCATTTTTGTTGGTTGATATTTAATGGCATAAAAATCTCCTCGCATGTTTATAAATAAATTGATTTATCACTAACTTACATCACATTATAAAGTAAGCGTAATAATTTCATGTAAAATCTAAGTCATAATTAAGTTAATGAAATCTTTACCTGAAGTCACACTCTGGGTCGTGGTGGTTATAGACACCAATCGTCTCTAAAAATGATTCGATTGTGGTTGGCCCGACAAATTTAAACCCGCTTTTCTTCAGTAATTTCATCAGCGCTTTATTGATTTCGTCTTCATTTCCGTTAAATTCGACCACCAATTGTTGTGCTGTTTGGTAGATGAAATCTCTAAAACTTGGGAAATGAGTATCCTCCTCGATTGCTAGCGCACACTTGGCGTTATTTATCATAGCTTGGATTTTTTGGCGGTGACGAATGATCCCTTCATCAAGCATAAGCCGGTCAACATCAGCTTCATCAAACTTGGCCAAGGCCCCCATGTCAAAATCAGCAAAAGCTGCTCTTAGTGCTGGCCGTTTTTTCAGGATAATAGCCCAGGATAAACCAGCTTGCATGGATTCTAAGCACAGGGCCTCAAAGACTTCCTGACTAGTGGGTTTATCTTGACCCCATTCCTCGTCATGATAAGCAATCATGTTTGGGGTATTGGCAAATTGACAGCGTATGACCATGAAAAAACTCCTTCACCTTGCAAGTTTCACTAGGATTTCTTAGTGTGTCCAAATTATAGCAAATTTAATCCGATTATAATAGTTGGGTTCGTTATAAACGATTACTCTTGATTAAAGTAAGGTATTATCAATATCTTGAATCCTTTAATATAATGAAGTTGTGAAAAGAAAATAATTTGATATGGGGGAAGAGTATTATGAAGCATTTTGTGAAGTTGGGGTTGTTGGGTTTATCGGCTATGGTGCTTGCAGCGTGTTCTAGTGATAGTAGTGAGGACACTACTATTCGAGTCGCGACGTCACCTGGTCCTTATAGTGAGTTATTTCTAGACCAAGTGGCCCCTAAGTTAGAAGAAGAAGGCTATACAGTTGAAGAAATTGAGTTTACGGATTTGCGGTCAGCGGATGTTGCCTTACAAGAAGGGTCAGCAGACTTAAATGTTGACCAACATTCCTTATATTTAGCTAACTTTAATGAAGAAGCGGGTGCAGAACTAACAGCTGTGACACCGGTACCGACTGTGCCAACAGGTTTGTTCCCAGGTACAAAGGATGATTTGGCTGCTGTCTCAAGCGGGGACCGTGTGGGTATCCCGGATGACCCATCAAATTATACGAGAGCTTTACTCGTTTTGCGGAAAGCGGGCTGGATAAAATTCAGTGAGGATGCCAACCTCGAGAATTTAACGGTTGATGACATCTCAGAAAATACGGCGGGCATTGAAATTGTACCAATGCAATCAGCGTCAATCCCAAGAACCTTGGAAGATTTAGCTTACGCCATTATTCCAGGCTCAATCGCGTATGACGCGGGCGTTGACTTCTCAACTATGTTATTAGCGGAGGATGTGCGGGAAGACTTGTTACTGCAAGCTGTAGTTTCCACTCCTGAAACAGCGGAAGAAGATTGGGTGCAAGCAGTCGTGGATATCTATAATTCGGACGATTTTCAATCGCAAATAGAAGAAATCAATAATAATTCAGATGAAACTTATTGGATCATTCCAGATTAAGAAATCCGAAAGAAAGTGTGAATATTTATAGAAAGCGTTTACATAGCTAGACCGTTTCCTATATGATAGGGGTATCAAGAGAATAGGAGTGATGTACATGGTGGAAGTTTACACAAACTACTGGGAAAATCGACGCGATGGTGTTCGAAAGGAACATGGATCATATGCTAGCGAAGAAGCGGCCTTTGAGGGGATTCAAAGCTGGTGGACACTTCATCAAGAAAAGTATACCGATGTGAATAAACGACGGACCAATTCAGGTGCCCTAGAAATTACATATGGTGATGACAATTACTACTATCGTATTGAGAAACGGCATTTGGACAAGTTACCATCGATTAAATGTAAGTGGAGAAGTCCTGGTGAGATTGACAGTAAACGGAAACTGGCGCAATTAGATGAGGAAACCTTCCTATTTGAAGAATTAGCAGAACCTTATCGTGACCTGCTACTTGTTGCAATGGGGAATGGCCAGCGGGTCAAGGACTTTATCTACGATGAAAAAGGGCGACCAATCCGCGAGCTGACTAAAGTATAAAATTTGAGAGAAATGATTGACAAAGAGATTGCAGGGTGTTATGCTATTGGAGTTGAGAAAAGAAGCAGAAACACCCGTTTCTCACCTGAGTTGACAAGTTACGTCCTCGGGTTGATAGATATTCAGTTCACACAGACTCGATCTGTGTGCTTAATACGACGGGTAGTGATTGTGCTATCCGTCGTTTTTTCTATGTGAAATTTCTCTTTCATACAGATTTATGCAATCTTGCAGAAAAATTTCTTTTTATACAGCATCAATGGAGGTGTATTACTATCGCAAAAGATATGTTCGTAAATGAAAATATCCGTGCACGTGAACTTCGTGTAATTGATTCTGAAGGTGAACAATTAGGTGTGTTAAGTAAAGACGAGGCTTTAGATAAAGCTGAACAAGTTGAACTTGACTTAGTACTAGTATCACCAAACGCAAAACCACCAGTTGCCCGCATCATGGATTACGGTAAATACCGTTATGAGCAACAACGGAAAGAGCGTGAACAACGTCAAAATCAAAAACAAGTCAGTCTGAAGGAAGTACGTTTATCTCCTACGATTGAACAAAATGATTTCGATACAAAATTGCGTCAAGCTCGCAAGTTCCTTGAAAAAGGTGACAAAGTGAAAGCTTCAATTCGTTTCCGTGGACGTGCTATTACGCACAAAGAAATCGGTCGCGAAGTGCTAGAACGCTTTGCAGAAGAGCTTAAAGATGTTGCAGAAGTTGAACAAAGACCAAAAATGGAAGGACGTTCAATGTTCCTTCAAATGGCACCAACTGCTGACAAATAATTGAACACTTTTTAGGAGGAAAAAACATGCCAAAACAAAAAACTCACCGCGCTTCAGTTAAACGTTTCAAAAAGACTGCTTCAGGTAAACTAAAACGTAGTCATTCAGAGCGTTCTCACCGTTTCCACGGTAAAACTAAAAAACAACGTCGTCAACATAAACAAGCGACTACAGTTCATTCAACAGATATTAAACGTATCTCACAAATGATGGACACTTACAAATAAGATTATCTAAGCGTTCAGTCACGGACTGGACAGTACCAAAAGGAGGAAATTAAATGGCTCGAGTTAAAGGTGGAACAGTAACACGTCGTCGTCGTAAAAAATATCTTAAGTTAGCAAAAGGTTACTTCGGTGCGAAGTCTAAATTATACAAAACAGCTAAACAAGCTGTAATGAAATCTCATACTTACGCATACCGTGACCGTCGTCAAAAGAAACGTGACTTCCGTCGTTTATGGATTACACGTATTAATGCAGCTGCTCGTATGAACGGAATGAGCTACAGCACATTAATCAACGGCTTAAAAGTTGCTAACATCGACATGAACCGTAAAATGTTAGCTGAATTAGCAGTTAACGATGCTGATGCATTTGCAGCTATCTGCGAACAAGCGAAAACAGCTTTAAACAAATAAATCAATCAAAGTCCACGTAGCACTAGCTTTTAGCGAGTGTCTACTGGACTTTTTTGTTTATGAGCTCAAAATATTTTGGTGTTCTATTTATACTATCAAGGGTTATGAAATATTCGTATTATCCAAAACACCTAACACTTGGTAAAATATATGTTAGAAAGAGCCGTGGTCCATTTTTCAAAAAATGAATCATGAATATTAGAGGATGATAGAAAATGCTATTGCCTAGTGGCGGTTTCAATCAAGATTAAACTAAAGTAAGTCATCTTATGATAGAATGAAGCGATAGCGTAAAAAGGAAAAATTTATAAGTTAATGTAGAGGTGAAGCAGATGTCAATTATCGACTTAAAAGACGTCGCGGTAAAATTTGATACACCAAATGGTACCGTTGATGCAGTAAAAGATGTCAATATTTCAATCGCTGAGGGCGAAATATTTGGCGTGATTGGTTACTCTGGTGCTGGTAAATCCACACTGGTTCGTACCATAAACCGCTTGCAACCAGTAACTTCTGGGCAAGTAATTGTAAATGATAAAGAAATCAATGCCTTATCAGAAGCAGAATTACGTGCTTCTCGTAAGAAAATTGGGATGATCTTCCAACACTTTAATTTAATGAATGCGAGAACGGTTGAGGGCAATGTCCTTTTCCCATTGAAGGATTCTAAATTATCTAAGGAAGAGAAGAAACAGAAAGTACATGAGTTGTTGGAATTAGTTGGATTAGCTGACCGTAAAGATGCTTACCCAAGCCAACTGTCTGGCGGACAGAAACAACGTGTAGCGATTGCGAGAGCCTTGGCTAACGATCCAGATGTCTTATTATGTGACGAGGCGACTTCTGCCTTAGACCCCAAAACGACTTCATCAATCCTTGAATTATTGAAAGAATTGAATGAACGCTTAAACCTAACAATTGTCATCATTACCCACGAAATGCACGTTATCAAAGAAATTTGTAACCGTGTGGCGGTAATGGAGCATGGTGTGGTTGTTGAACAAGATACGATTTTCAATATCTTCAGAAATCCACAACAAAAATTGACCAAAGACTTTATCGAGTCTGCGTCACCAATTGAAAAGGGCATTCAAGAAGTTTTAAGCAAACCAGAATTATTGAATATTCACCCAGCTGACCGCGTAATCCGCGTGACCTTCTCAGGTGCTTCAACTGGTGATCCGTTAATTTCAAAATTAACAGAGCAATTCCAAGTGAAAGCGAATATCTTATTCGGTAATATTGAAATCTTACAAGATATTCCAGTGGGTACCTTATTACTAAGCCTAAGTGGTGAAGATGCAAACGTACAAGAAGCCATTGATTTTATTACTTACGAAGGTATCACTTTAGAAGAATACAAAGTCGAAGGCGACCACTATATTCAAGAGGAGGTTGAGGCATAATGAATTTTATCGAAAGTATCTTACCAAATGCAGCAAGCATTCCTGATGAATTTCTAGAAGCAACAATTGAAACACTTTATATGACACTTTGGACTGCAGGACTTGGATTTGTTCTTGGTCTTGGATTAGGTGTTTGGTTAGTCTTAACCCAACCTAAAGGATTAAAAGCCAACGCTGCCGTTTACGGTGTCTTAGACAAGTTTGTGAATATTTTCCGGTCTATTCCATTCGTTATTATGATTGCCTTACTAGTTAATATCACAAGATTAATTGCGGGTACTTCAATTGGTACAACTGCAGCAGTCGTGCCATTAGTCGTAGCTACTGTGCCATTCTATGCTCGTCAGATTCAAAATGCCTTGGTAGAAGTTAACCCAGGCGTGATCGAAGCGGCACAAGCGATGGGCTTGTCTACTGGAGATATTGTCTTCAGAGTTTACTTAAAAGAAGCCTTACCAGGTATTATCCGTGTATCTGCATTGTCAATTATCAATGTGATTGGATTAACAGCTATGGCCGGAACTATCGGTGGTGGTGGTCTTGGTAACTTGGCTATCACACGCGGATATAACCGATTCCAAACAGATGTAACGATTATTTCTACAATCATTATCCTAATTATTGTCTTTATCTCTCAAGCTATCGCTGATCGCTTGGTGAAAAAAGTAGAGCACTAAAAAATCTGTCACTAATCAAATTTTGGAGGAGAATTATGATGAATAACAAATTTAAATTATCTGCAACAATCTTTGCTTCAATCATTGCTTTAGCTGCTTGTGGTACAACCGGTAACGGAAGTGATTCAGCTGCATCAAATTCTGCAACTGAAGAACAAGCAGAATACACTGTTGGTGTCGTTGGTGATACTGAACGTTTAGTATGGGAAGACGTTGCTGAACGTGTAGCAGATGAAGGCATCACCTTAAATGTTGAAACCTTTACTGACTACGTAACACCAAACACTGCTTTAGTAGATGGTTCATTAGATTTAAATGCCTTCCAACATTTAGCTTACTTAGCTGAATTTGTGGCATCAAACAATGCTGACTTACAACCAGTTGGTTATACATATATCTCTCCAATGGGTGCTTACTCAGAATCATTAGAAAGCATCGATGATTTAGCTGATGGTGGTACAGTTGTTATCCCTAACGACGTGACTAACGCTGGTCGTGCCTTATTATTATTAGAATTAGCAGGCGTACTTGAAGTGGATGATGCTGCTGGTATTACACCAAGTGTTGAAGACATCACTGCTAACCCTAAAAACATTGAAATTACTGAAGTTGACGCAGCTCAAGTACCTCGTTCACTTGCTGATGCTGACTTAGTAGTTGCCAACACTAACTACGCAGTAGATGCCGGTTTAGTACCTGAGGAAGATTCAATTTTCTTAGATACTGATGACTTAGGTTCTTTAGGTGCACAATACAAAAATGCTGTTGTTGTAAGATCTGAAGATGCGGAAAATGAAGATATCCAAACAATTGTGGAAGCTTACCAATCTGACGAAACTGCAGCTAAAATTGACGAAGTAACATCAGGCGCTGACCAACCAGCTTGGACAGACAACGATGACATCGCAGCTGACTTTGAAGATGTTGTAAACCAAAGCGAACCAGCTGAATAACCAATTCGATTTGTATTGGGAGGAGGAAATTGGATGAATAAGAAAGTGAAATTTTCAGCTACTTTATTGGCGTCAGTGTTCGCTTTAGCCGCGTGTGGTAATGGTGGGTCTACTGAATCAGATTCATCAGCCTCAAGTGAAGCAGCCAACACAGAAGAAACTTCTGAATATACGATTGGTGTTGTGGGTTCTGCAGCCCACGATGTTTGGGATGACGTAGCAAGTCGTTTAGAAGGTGAAGGTATTCAACTGAATATTGAAGAATTTTCTGAATATACAACCCCCAATAATGCACTTGCAGATGGGTCACTAGATTTAAATGCCTTCCAGCATTTAGCTTTCTTAGCTGACTATGTGAATGCAAATGATGCTGACTTACAACCGATTGGTTATACTTTCATTTCACCAATGGGTGCCTACTCAGCTGTGGTTGAAAATATTGATGATTTAGCAGGCGGTGCTTCAGTTGTCATTCCAAATGATGTGACAAATGGTGGTCGTGCCTTACAATTGTTGGCCTTAGCTGGTCTGATTGAATTAGATGAAGCTGCAGGAATTTCACCTACAGTGAGTGATATTACTGCCAACGATAAAAACTTAAACATTACTGAAGTGGATGCAGCACAGGTTCCGCGATCTCTTGCGGATGCTGACTTAGTGGTTTCAAATACAAACTATGCAGTGGATGCTGGATTGAATCCTTCTGACGATGCCATTTTTGTTGATACCGACAACTTAGATAATGTTGGCGCACAATACAAAAATGCGATTGTCATCAGAGCTGAAGATGCAGATAATGAAGACTTCCAAAAAATCGTGGAAGCTTACCAATCTGAAGAAACGGCTGCCGTAATGGATGAAGTAACATTAGGTGCTGACAAACCGGCGTGGTCAGATAGTGATGATGTTGCAGGTGAATTTGCTAACGTGTTAGAACAAACCAATTAGAAAATTTATTCGGTGATAAGCACTTCTTTAGAAATAATGAAACGTGGAAAATGGGTTAACCACCTGTTTTCCACGTTTTTATATTAAGTGGTCTTTCAAAGCCAACTAGCTGAATAATTTGCAAATACAGTTTTATAGCGACAAAGTAAGCACAGGAAGAACCCAATTGTTAGCGGAACCTGTGCTTTTTATATAGCAATTATTGGAAAATTAAATTTATTTCATTATAGGTTTTTAGTGATATTCTATCTATGATTTAAAGATTCATTCTGATAAAATAAGTTGAATTTATTCAAAGTAAAAAATTAACTTAGGAGAAGACATGAATGAGTCATATTAATATGGGACTAGCTCTTCGCGGATCAGTTGAGGGCGATATGGCGCAATTAACTGGGATGCTTGAAGATGCGATTGCTTTACTTGCAATGAATAACATAGATCAATGGCAAAAGGGATCAATATCCAGCGAAATTCTATTAGATGCGATAAGGCATGACCAAGGCTTTGTCTGGGAGCAACGCGATACCACAGGGATTGCAGGCTTCTGTGTTTTGGATACTTACGATGAACTATACGAAGAAAACCTTGCTAAAGGCGAATGGACTATAGAGGGCCCTTATCTGGCGATTCACCGTGTCATGGTTTCCCAACATTTACGTGGTCGTAAAGTCACTAGACAAATGTTTTTAGATATCAAAAAAATGGGGGTAGTCAATAACATTGCCTCATTACGAATTGATACACATCCAGACAATGTCATGATGCAGAAAACCTTGAAACGTAACGGTTTTGTTAGAACAGGCTTACTTTATATGCCATCAGGTAGTCCGCGCTACGCTTACGAATTTGATTTATCCCAAATTTAGACTAAAATAGTAGATATAACATTTCAAAATATAGTCTAGGATTGAGAGGTAGTAAGTTATGTATTATGTAAAAAATGAACGTAACGGGGAAGAAATTTTTGACCCCACTATTAACTTGGCGATTGAATATTTTCTATTGAACGAGAAGAAGTTAGATGAACCCATCTTGCTTTTCTATATCAATGAACCTTCGATTATTATTGGTAAGAATCAAAATACCCATGCTGAGATTAATGAACCTTATGTGAAAGAACACAATATCCACGTTGTCCGCCGTTTTTCAGGTGGAGGGGCAGTATACCACGATTTAGGCAACATTTGCTTCTGTTTCATCACTAATGATGACGGCAACTCATTTAGAGACTTTAAGAAATTCACCGAGCCTATCATTGAATCTCTTGGCAAAATGGGTGTTGAAGGCGCTGAACTTAGAGGGCGTAATGACCTTGTAATCGGTGACCAAAAATTCTCTGGTAATGCCATGTATTCTAAAAATAATCGAATGACAGCACATGGCACTTTGATGTTTGATGTCAATATTGATGAAACAACGAAAGTATTGAAACCTAAAGCCGCTAAATTAAAGGCGAAAGGGGTTAAATCAATCCGTTCTCGTGTAACCAATATCAAACCCCATATGGATGCTAACGCTCAAAATATGACTCTATTCGACTTTAGAACAGCTTTATTACGTAATATATTCGATGTTGAAAATCTTGAAGACATCCAGGAATATGTCTTAACTGATGATGACTGGGCATGGATTGAAGACTTTCGTCAACAATATACCAATAATGATGACTGGAACTACGGAGAAAACCCGGACTTTGAAATCATCAGAGATGAAAGAACGCCTGCTGGCCAAATCGAATTCCAATTTAACATTTCAAAAGGTAAAATTATAGCATGTAAAATCTACGGTGACTTCTTTGGTTTAGGGGAAATTACTGACGTTGAAAATGCCTTGATTGGGCAAGAATATAGCCGTGAAAATTTAATCGATATTTTTAACAGCATTAACATTAAAAACTACTTTGGTAACGTCACAGCTGAAGAATTAGCTGACTTAGCTTCATTATAAAAATAGAAAATAACATAAGTAAGAAGGGGCGAGGATTCAAATGGATCCTTGTCTTTTTGATTGAAGGCAAATTTTGCCACAAAAAAACCAGCCAACCGATTTGGGTAACTGGTTTATGAATTCTATGGTTTTGTCTTAGCCAAATGCGCGACGAATTTGGACACTCGCGTTGCCTCTGGCAATTTCATGACCGCGTTCACGGACTAATCCAGCATTCAATGCGGATACTTCAGCGTATTCTTCGGCGAATGAAATTAAATCTTCAATTTCATCATCTGTTAATTCGTTTGCTTCAAATTTAATCAAGGCAAAGTAAGATTCGTTATAAACGTATAAGTCTACTTGTGCAAATTCATCTTTAAAGTCACGCGCGAAAGCTAGGAAATCTTCAAAAATCCGGAAGACTAAAGTGATTTCTCTAGGAACACGAGGTTCCTCTGTTTCAGCACTCGCTGCTTTTTTCTTCTCGTCTGCCTCTTGGTTAGCGAGGTCATCTAAGACGTTTTGACGTTCATTTGCATTTTCTTTATCTTCATCTTCAAGCTCGCCAATTGTTTCCATTAATTGCTGGAAAGCACTATCTTCTTCATTGTCATCGCCAAAACCTTTACTGATATACAAATCGATACCGTTTCTTTTTGGCATTACTTGGAAAGTGATCGCTTCAGTGTGTTGGAATTTCTGGGACACATCGACCTCTTCAAGGATACTCATGAAAAAATGCTCAACTTCGTTTTGATTGCTCATGATATCCATAAACGAGATGCCTCGCTCAATTAAATCATCAGTATCTATAAACACGCGGATAGTATTTTCGTTAATATACTCCATTTCCATCGTAATCACCCCAATCTATTAATAAGTAGTGTAAACTAATTGATGCGAAAGTTAAAGTAATTTAGTTTGAGAAAATAAAAAGAGTACAGAAATTTGCACTCTTTCCATCATATTATCTTGTTTTAAAATTTAATTTGCGTGTGCTTCTTGTTCTTCGTAAGAGGCCAACGCTTGTTGTAATTCAAGTTTACGAACGCTTCTTGGTAAGAAACGACGAATTTCATCTTCGTTATAACCAACTTGTAAACGTTTATCATCTAAAATAATAGGGCGTCGTAATAAACCAGGATTATTTTGGATTAATTCAAATAAATCGTTCAACGGAATTTCATCAAGATCAACATTTAATTCTTGGAATGCTTTTGATCGAGTTGAAATGATTTCTTCAGTACCTTCCTCTGTCATGCGTAAGATGGCTTTGATTTCATCTTCTGTTAATGGTTCTGAAAAGATGTTTCTTTCGGTGTAAGGAATTTCATGTTCTTCTAACCATGCTCGAGCTTTGCGACATGAAGTACAACTTGGTGATATGTATAATTTAACCATGTGTATCTCTCCTTTGTATGAAAAACAATTCTTAACTAACATATATACAGTATAACACAGAGTTTGTGAAATTTCTATGGTTTTTTAACCAATCTTGACGTATCAAAGATAAGTTATTATAGAGATATCATCTAGTCATTCGAACAAGGCGGATACTAACAAGACAGTAAAAATATGCTATACTAGAGTAGAATTTAAGTGAGGGGATATTTAGATGACAAAACGTATTTTTTCTGGTGTACAACCAAGCGGAACGCCAACAATCGGTAATTATGTTGGTGCTATGAAGCAATTTATCGAATTACAAAATAACTTTGAAGCCTATTACTGTGTCGTAAACCAACATGCCATTACAGTAGCGCAAGATCCTGAGGAGTTACGTAAAAACACACGTTCACTAGCTGCCTTATATATTGCTTTAGGGATTGACCCAGAAAAAGCGACGATCTTTATTCAAAGCCAAGTACCGGCCCATGCACAAGCTGCTTGGATTGTTCAATGTAACACAGCCTTAGGTGAACTAGAGCGTATGACACAATTCAAAGATAAATCAGCTAAACAAGCATCTGTTTCAGCAGGTCTATTAACTTATCCACCATTAATGGTTGCAGACATCATTTTATACCAAACAGATTTAGTACCTGTTGGGGATGATCAAAAACAACATCTTGAATTAACAAGAAACTTTGTTGAACGCTTTAACAATCGTTATACAGGTAAGAAGGAAAGACCAATTCTAACAATGCCTGAATTTTACGCACCTAAAGAAGGTGGCCGTATTATGAGCTTGCAAGAACCAACCAAGAAAATGAGTAAATCAGACGATAACAAAAAGTCATTCGTATCATTATTGGATGATCCAAAAACAATTACCAAGAAAATTAAATCTGCAATGACAGATTCTTCTGGTGAAATTTCTTACGATAAAGAAAATAAAGCCGGCGTATCTAACTTGTTAACGATTTATTCTTCATTCGCCAACCGTCCAATTGATGACATCGTCGCTGAGTACCAAGGTGCTGGTTACGGTAAATTCAAACAAGACTTAGCGGATGTCGTGATTTCTATCCTTGAACCAATGCAAGAACGTCACGCAAAATTGATGGCTTCATCTGAATTAGATGACATTTTAGCAGATGGTGCCAAGAAAGCCAATGAAGTAGCCAATGAAACACTGGCTGCCATGGAAAAAGCAATCGGATTTAGATAAGCCGACGAAGCTAATCAAATTTACCAATTCAAATAAACAACTTTCATAGTGTGGTGTTAGCCAACCAACCAAGTTGTTGGCTAGCAACACACTTTTTTCATGAAAAATAGACCGGGACAGTTCATTTTGCCAAAAAAGCTTAAACGTGTAAACCCTTATAAAATATGATTGCGAAGAGTGGGCTAAACCGCAAATTAACCTCCGAACAAGCTCATTAAATAACCGCCAATTTTCCCAAAGTTAGGACCTCACCTAGCTTGTTTTTTCTATTTTGAAAAATAGGCCGGCGCTTTTGAATATTTACGGCGTATATAATTAAGCGATAGGGGGCTGAGGGATGAAATTTGCACAAAAAGAAGACGAATCATTTGTCTTCGCAGTAGATCTGATTGACGAAAACGGTCAAAAAGTACCGACAACAGAAAGTTATTATTGCAGCCAGTGTAAGAGGGCTGTTTACTTAAAGAAGGGGAAAGATACGAGACCTCATTTTGCTCACTATGCTAAGACTATTAAGGACCATCATAAGGTGAATGAATCAGACATTCATTTTGACCAAAAGACCATTATTCATGGCAAATTAAAGACGGTTGATATAGAAGGTTATATAGAGTATGCAGTTGAAAAGCAAGTGAGACGGGCCGATATTTATGTGCCCGAGCAAGTCAAGGTTAGTAATAACCTAGCCATCGAATTACAGTATGCCCCAATTTCTGCTGAAGATGTCTTCAAACGCCAAGCGGATTATCAGGATGTAGATTGTCGTGTTCTATGGTTATTAGGCTACCAATCTACTTATCATAGCATTTTTGATAACAACCACAAAGGACCCACTTCTAAGACTTTGAATGCCGTCCGTCCCTTTTTACGGTATGATTACGAGTTTGGTTTTTATCTGCCTTTTTGGCATGAGGCCTCAGGTAAAGTAGTTTTATTGACCGTCAACCTATACGGTCAAGGGCAAACGCAAATTCGGATGTCAATTGAACGCTATATCAACTACTTCAATGACCATTTCACCTATGAAAAGGGGGACTTTTTGACCAGTTTATTATTTGGCAAAGACCATCCCATAATTAGTCCAGCCCCAAAAGATTTAGCCAAGTTTATTAAGAAAGTTCTTGTTAGTCCAACAGCTAATCAACAAAAAATTCTAGAAATCATTTACCAACGACAAGTTTACTTACAAGAAGCACCAGCGGATTTATATACCTACCAGGCAACCGCAATGTTTTCAAAAGTGGCTGACTGGGCCATTATTCTAGCGTATGTAGCCATTTATCAAAAGAATGACCCAGATTTTGAGCGGACTCATTTTGCCCAATTCGCCAATGTACTATTCGATAATCAGCTGGTCATTGAACATCCATTATTTACCAAAGAAATCATTATTTCATGGCTGATGTGGCTGTTTGCTAATTACGAAAATAGCTAGCATATTAATGTAGAAACCAACCTTCGTGTGTTAAAATGAAAATACTATTAAAAAACGGAGGTATATTATGGCAAAAATTTTTGAAGTAAAACCTAGAAATGAAGTAGACAGTGCGTTTCAATGGGACTTAACTAGTATCTTCCCAGATGATCGAGCTTTTGAGAATGCTTTAAGTGGATTCCCAAAAAAAGCAGATGCTTTTCAAGACTATAAAGGCACTCTAGATCAAGGCGCTGACCAAGTGGTAACCGTATTAGAGGCCTTATTAGCGGTGAGCCGTGAATTGGAATCCCTATACGTTTATGCACATTTAAAACATGACCAAGATACAGGAGACAACAAGTACCTAACTTACAACAGTCAAGCAGGTGCCTTACTTGCTCAAGTTAGTGAAAAGATCTCTTGGTTTGAACCAGAAGTATTAGCAGTATCTGAAGATGTACAAAAAACTTTGGAAGACCACTCTGAATATGGTCACTTCTTCCGTGAGTTATTTGCGAAGAAGGCGCATGTCTTATCACCAAGTGAAGAGGCTTTACTTGCTGGTGCTAGCGAAATCTTTGGTGTCTCTTCAACAACTTTCTCACTTTTAAACAATGCCGACTTAAAATTCGGTAAAGTCAAAGATGAAGAGGGCAATGATGTTACCCTTTCTCACGGTTCATACGGTGTCCTACTAGAAAGTGCAGACCGTTCTGTTCGAGAAAATGCCTTTAAACAACTTTATGCAACTTATGAAGGGGTTAAAAATACCAACGCTTCATTGATGTCAGGTAATATTAAAGGACATAATTATACGGCTAAAATTCGTCACTACGATTCAGCACGTCAAAAAGCTTTAGACAACAACAATATTCCAGAAAGTGTTTATGACACATTAGTCGATACAGTAAGAAAGAATACAAATCTATTACATGAATATGTTGCCTTAAGAAAAGACATGCTAGGTCTTGATGACTTACAAATGTGGGATATGTATACACCATTAACAGGTGATGCACCGGTGAAATTTACTTACGAAGAAGCTAAAGAGATTACCTTTAAAGCTTTAGCGCCTTTAGGTGACCAATACTTGAAAGACTTGGCCAAAGCCTTTGATGAGAAATGGATCGATGTTTATGAGAATGAAGGTAAGCGTTCAGGAGCATACTCATCAGGTGCATATGATACCAACCCATATATCTTACTAAACTGGCAAGATTCACTGAATGACTTGTATACATTAGTTCATGAGTTAGGTCACTCAATGCACTCTTATTACACTAGAAGTAACCAACCATACGTATATGGTGATTACTCAATTTTCGTAGCAGAAATTGCCTCTACGACAAACGAAAATTTATTAACTTCATATTTACTGGATACGATTGAAGATAAGGATGCACAAATCTATATCTTGAACCACTATCTTGATGGGGTAAAAGGGACAATCTTCCGTCAAACTCAGTTTGCTGAATTTGAAAAATTCATGCATGAATCAGATGCAAACGGACAACCTTTAACAGCAGACTTCTTAAGTGAAAACTACTTCGAATTAAACAAGGCCTACTACGGTCCGTCAATCGGAGAGGATAAAACAATCGCTTTAGAATGGTCTCGTATTCCTCACTTCTACATGAACTACTATGTTTACCAATATGCAACAGGATTCTCTGCTGCCAACACATTGGCTAAACGTTTAGTAGAAGGTGAAGAGGGTGCCGTTGACAAGTACTTAACTTACCTGAAATCAGGTTCATCTGATTTCCCAATTAATGTTATGCAAAAAGCGGGTATCGATATGACCAATGCCACTTATATCGAAGAAACCTTTGCCCAATTCGAGCAAAGATTAGCTGAATTAAAAGACTTATTAAACAAATAGAAATAGATTGAAGGGGCTGTAGCATTGACTGCAGTCCTTCTTTCATGCCGTTTTAAGATTTCAATTCCTGAATGACGAAACGAAAAAAGAGGTCGGAAATTTCCGACCTCTTTTGGATATTTTATTTTTTAATACAAGTCAATATTGGCTTTTGGCTCATTTCTTGATCCATAGCTTCTTCAGAGGGTACCATCATTTGATCCGTTAGGTATTCTAAGTTTTCAAGAGTGATATTCTCTTCAAGTTTAAAGCCATATTTGTAATTGATATTATCAAATACAACAACAGTAGGGTTGGCTGAAATTTGCATTTGGCGAGCCAACTTAGCATCAGCAAAAATGCTTTCTTGAGTAAGATCTGAATGGATATCTTGCAACCACATGTTCGTATCAAGACGGTTAGATTGCGCGATTTCTAGCATTTTTTCGTGTGAGTAAGGGTTGCCTTGGCGACCGAAGTAATCTTGAATCTTCATCAAGTATTCACGACCAACTTTCTTCCCCTGTAGTAGAGCTGCCTTGTAGCCCTTACAGACTTCTTGATGTGCAAGATACAAGCTGTTACGATCAGCTAAAGATAAAGGTTTATCTAGTTCTTTAATGTAGTTGTTAAAGGTCTGCATATCTGATGTTGTGATAAAACGGAAGTAAACTTTCTTATCCGTTTGTTGTACAAATTTTAACACTTCTTCTTCGCAATTTAAACAAGTGTCACCGAACGGGTTAACAAATAAAAAAACTTCAAACACATGGTTGTGCTTACAGGCGCCTGGCGTGGTTTTTTTACTGCTATTTGTTTGAACAATCTTTTGTGCCATACTCTACTCCTTTACTCATATTTTTTAAAACAATCATGTTTAATTTCATTTGTTTATTTAACTTGTCTATTGATTAGTTTTAACTAACTATCTAATCACATCGAGTTCTCAACTATTCACCAATTCTAACAGGCCAACTTTAAAACTGCAATCTATTTGTTTAGGCTAAGAGAATTTCATTAGCTTCTTATAGGTAATAGATTGATAGCATAACTGAATTTAGCGTAAGGAATCAGCTTTTGATTGATTCATACGCACGATTTTTTGTTTAATTGGTCGTTGCGGAATTTGAAATTTTTGCAATAAATTTTGATAAAAAAGGAGACCAGTTTCTGGATTACTTGTTTCAACTTCAAGTTCATAATCCTCGTAATCTTGGAAAAAACAGTGGTCCAGCACCATATCTTGACCTTCAACCACTTGTTGGTGTCTGATAGTTTTAAATCGCCCGATAATGACTAAGTCATCAAGTGCAATATCAATTGTTGCTAGGAAATCAGCAACCTCACCGCCATGACTTAATTTTCCAGATTCTTTAATAGATTCGCCATCGATAAGGGACAATTTTTCAGTTGTTTCCAATTTCTGATGGTCTTTAACAGGTTGTTTCATTGTTAAATGGACATAAGCATCCGTTATACGCACTCGTAAACCAATATGTCGTTTACGCAATTCACCATCGGCAGTATCAAAATAGATATTCTCTTGGGTTAAGGGGGCAGTTTCCGCGAAATTATAGTGGTTAAACAATTCCTGGTACTCTGCTTGACTTAAAATATTTTTGTATTCTATTTCTAAATTTTTTGCCATTGGATCGCCTCTTTTCTTTATCCGCCTTAAGTATATCAAGATATACCTAATTTTTACAATAAAAGGGGTTGGCGGTACCATGCATTTTAGGCGAATAAAACGACAAAGGTGACTTGCTATCTTTGAGTTTCTTGTTATAAATTAATGGTTTTTGTGATAGAATATACAGGATGTGTATGCAAGTAGATTAAATAAAGTGGGTGACCAGATGGTGGAAGATTGGCATAGTTTTCTTGCGCCGTATCGACAGGCTGTCGAGGAGTTAAAAGTTAAATTTAAGGGTATTCGTACGGAGTTTGAAGAAGCAAATATTCATTCGCCAATCGAATTTGTTACTGGCCGGGTAAAGAGACCTGACAGTATTTTAAGAAAAGCTGAATTTAGAGAAGTATCAGACCTAAACGCACATAATATTGAAACCGTGATTGAAGATATCGGTGGTATTCGCATCATGTGTCAGTTTGTGGAAGATATTTATCAAATTGTTGAAATCCTTCACCAGCGTGAAGATTTTGACATTATTGTTGAACGTGATTATATTAGTCATAAGAAGGCAAGTGGGTATCGTTCATACCATATTGTCATTGCTTATCCGATCGAAAGAATTACGGGGACCGATTCGATTCTTGTTGAAATACAAGTGCGGACGTTAGCGATGAACTTTTGGGCGACGATTGAGCACTCATTGAATTACAAGTATGCGGGTGATTATCCTTTAGAATTGCACCAACGCCTTGAAAGAGCAGCTGAAGCAGCCTTTCGTTTAGACGAGGAAATGTCTGAAATTCGTGAAGAAATTAAAGAAGCCCAGAATTATTTTCAAACGACTGGGTCAAATAGTAGACAGAAGAGGCAATTCCCTAATCCAGTAGAAGATCAAATAGAAGACAAACATAAGCGTCCACTATAATTTGACGATTAATTAAAATATTCGGATCAAGTTACAGTGGGAATGAAGATGTAAATGTAACGGTGATTAAATCAATTGTGGAGGGTATATAGATGAGAGTGGCAGTACGATACAGTGACACTGAAAGTTCTAAAAAAATTCGCGATATGATTTATGCATCTTGTGCAAGCTCAGGCTTTGAATTGGATGATGTAAATCCTGAATTAGCTATTTCCGTTGGTGGAGATGGCACCTTGCTAAAAACCTTCCATACTTATGCGGACCAGTTAGACTCTGTTCGTTTTGTTGGTTTACATACTGGGCACTTAGGTTTTTATACAGATTGGCTAGAAAGTGAATTGCCTGAATTCCTTGCAGCCTTAAGTAATGATTCAGGTGAAAGTGTGTCTTATCCCTTACTAGAAGTCGAAATTGAATACAGTGATGGCCAAGTGATCCACCACATTGCTTTGAATGAGTCTGCCATTAGACGGTACGAGGGGACAATGACGTGCGAGATTTTCATTAAAGAAGAAAAATTTGAATTCTTTAAAGGAGACGGCTTATGTATTTCAACGCCAACTGGTTCAACAGGGTTAAATAAATCATTAGGTGGGGCCGTTGTCCACCCGCGTTTAGATACCATTCAAATGACGGAGATTGCTTCAATTAATAACCGCGTGTACCGGTCTTTAGCCAGTCCCTTATTGATCGCTAAAGATGAGTGGATTGTCTTAAAACCGGCCAAAGAACATGCCATGACTGGCGTATTCTTGTCTTTAGACCACTTGAATATGCCATTGAATGATGTTGAAAAAATTACTTACCGTGTAGCCAAGGAACGCGTGCATTTTGCTCGTTACCGTCACATGCACTTCTGGGATAGAGTAGAAAACTCATTTATCGGCATCAACGACTATCCAAAGCGCAAACTCACAAAGGAAGAAAATTAGTTTTTCAGCATTTGGTATGTGAAAAAGCAATAGATTAAAGTAATAAATAAAGCAGCGTAAATGAAAGGTCGACAATTTTTATGATGGTATTCGAATGGCAAGCGGATGAAGCTTTGTTAACACGTACCTTTTTGAAACACAGGGGGATTTCTAGGCGACTATTGTCCCGAATCAAGTTTCATGGAGGACAAATTTTAGTAAACGGACAAGAAGAGAATGTCCGTCACCAATTGACCGTCGGCGATAAAGTGACGGTCATTTTGCCGAATGAGGGGAAGCAAGAAATCATCGAGGCCATTCATCTACCGATTGATATTTTGTTTGAAGATGACCATTATATCGCCGTCAACAAACCAGCTGGCTACACCTCTATTCCGTCCCAATACAATCCTCAGGGGTCAATGGCTAATATTTTAAAGGCCTATTACCAGCGTCAGGATTATGACAACCAGGTCATCCATGTGGTGACGCGGTTGGACCGGGATACGAGTGGGGTCATGTTATTTGCGAAACACGCTTTTGCCCATGGCTTAATTGACCAGCAAATGCAGCAAAAAGGCATTGAAAAGACCTATCTAGCTGTTTCGGATAAAAAAGTATCTGACCTTGACCATGGTTTTATTGATGATCCGATTGCTAGAAGTCCGCGGTCAATCATTGAACGACGGGTTCACGAATCAGGACAATCAGCTTTAACAGAGTATTGGCTAGCTGAACAAGTGGGCGCCTTAAAAGTCTATAAAGTACAGTTACATACTGGACGCACCCATCAAATACGGGTGCATTTTGCTTTTAATGATGCACCACTTATTGGAGACGACTTGTACGGTGGTCAAATGGACCATGGCATTCAAAGACAAGCCTTGCATTGTCGGTCCCTAAAATTTAAACACCAATTTTCCGGTGAAATGGTTGAAATCCAGGCACCTTTGCCGGAAGATATTTCTGCTTGCTTTGACCTATAGGTTATATTACAATGGTTGGCATGTGTTAAAATAGATGGTGTGACAAAAGTCGTTCAGACTCAACGGACTGGACCAAAAGCCGAACAATTACTGCAAGTAATTGACGTGTTTTGGGAAGTATTGGAAGAGTTTGACTTTGGGCGCCCGATATTATGCTGTTTGTTAGATACAAATAGAAGGTGTGACAGCTTTGTCACAGTCTCAATCAAAATGACAACATATCAAAAAAATGACTTAGGGGTGAGAATATGAGTCGCGATGAAAATAAACAAGTCTTAGATAATCGAGAAACAGAAAACGAAGAAGTGGAAATCTTTGAGATGAGTCAGCCTACTGATGAGGAAATCTATGAAAGTATTATAGAGGCACTGCATCATAATGACCAAGACCGGTTTAGAGAAGAATTCTTCAAAAACCATACATATGATCAAGCACAGATTTACCTGACTTTGGATCCAGCTGAGCGGGTGAAATTGCATGATTATTTAGCGCCACAAGAACTAGCTGAAGTTTACGATATTATTGATGAAGACGATCACGACCGTATTTTGACCTTCCTATATGATATGGATGATAAATATGCAGCTGATGTTCTTTCCTACATGTATACCGATAATGCAGTAGATATTTTAAATGAATTAAATGTTGAAAAAGTACGGACTTACATGCATTTAATGCCAAAAGCGGCGGCAGATGATATTAAAGTGTTGATGCATTATGCAGATGAGACTGTAGGGTCAATTATGACCACTGAATTCGTGTCGATTACAACCAATCAAACTGTTAAATCAGCGATGACGATGTTGCGTGCTAAAGCAGCAAATGCTGAAACAATCTATTACCTATACGTTGTGGATGATGATAACCGTTTAGTCGGAGTACTATCTCTTCGTGACTTGATCGTGAATGATGGTAATGTGATGGTTAATGAGTTAATGTCTGATCGTGTTGTATCGGTAGATGTTAATGAAGACCAAATCAATGTTGCCCGTACCATTCAAGACTACGATTTCCTAGCGGTGCCCGTTGTTGAAGAAACAGGGGAATTGATTGGTATCGTAACCGTCGATGACGTTATCGACGTCTTGAATGATGAAGCCATGCAAGACTACTCTGGTTTGGCCGGGGTAGACGTGGACGAGCAATATTCATCGCCTTGGAATTCAGCGAAATCACGTTTGCCGTGGTTGATTACCTTGCTATTTCTTGGAATGGGAACTTCTACTTTGATCAGCCAATATGAGGACATGATTTCTGAAGTAGCGACTTTATCCTTATTTATTACATTAATTACGGGTACTTCAGGGAATGCGGGGACACAGTCCTTAGCGGTTGCGGTTCGTAAATTGGCGACACCAGAAGATGAGGCCTCTACTATGGGGTCAATGATTTTACGTGAAATTATGACAGGATTAATTTCGGGTGCCGTGACAGGATTAGTCATCATGACGGTTGTCGGTATCTGGCAAAGTAATTTTGTATTAGGTGGGGTAATTGGTGTCTCTATGTTAGCAGCGATTACAGTGGCTAACTTAGCTGGATCATTGATTCCTATTTTGATGGATAAGCTTGGTTTTGACCCTGCTGTTGCATCAGGACCTTTTATTACAACCCTATCCGATTTAACGTCAGTATTAATTTATTTTTCAATCGCTTCACAATTCCTCCAATTTTTAGTGTAAATGCAATTGATTATCATAAATAAGTAATAGGGAGAACCGGTAACGGTTGACAGTTTGAGTAGATTGTTTTAATATTTGCTTATAGAAATATAAGAACTTGATGATAAACATAAAAATGAATCACATTGAAAAGATAAGTAAATGGAAATCTTTGCTCAGAGAATCTACGGTTGGTGGGAGTAGGTGTAAGTATTTCCTTTGAAAATGGTCTGGGAGTGACGAGTGTAGAATGTACTTACCTTTAGCACTTGCGATTGATAGTCGATAACCTATCTTCGTATGATTGTACGAATGAGGCGAGCCGAGTGTTCGCAAAGTAAGGTGGTACCACGTTTCAGACGTCCTTATAATACTGTGTTGTATTATAAGGACTTTTTTTATGTAAAGTGAAGATGATGATGAGGGAAGAATCGCTTAGCTAGCATGATGAAGCTAGGATGATAAAATGGAGGGAATATCAATGCCAATTAAAGTTGTTCAAGATTTACCAGCATTACAAAAATTAACCCAAGAGAATATTTTTGTTATGGATGAACGTCGTGCAACCATGCAGGACTTTCGTACTTTAGAAGTGGTTATTGTGAACTTAATGCCGACTAAAGAAGCGACGGAAGAGCAGTTGCTGCGGTTATTAAGTAACTCACCCCTGCAAGTGAACGTGACCTTTATCCACATGCAGTCACACCAAGCGGCCCATATTTCAGAAAACCATCTAAAAGAATTCTACCGAACCTTTGACCAAATTAAGGACCGCTACTTTGACGGGATGATCATTACTGGCGCGCCGGTTGAGCACCTAGATTTCGAGAAGGTGAATTACTGGGACGAATTGGTATCCATTATGGAATGGTCAAATAATCATGTTTTCTCAACCTTGCATATTTGTTGGGGCGCCCAAGCAGCCCTTTACCACCATTACGGCATCGGTAAACAACCTTTAGACAAAAAACTATTTGGTATTTACGAGCAAGAGTTGAGGGATAAAAAGGTATCTTTAGTACGCGGTATGGATGAACTTTTCTATATGCCACATTCTCGCCACACGACTGTGCCAACTGAATCTTTTGAACAGGCACCAAACTTAGAAATTCTAGCTGGTTCAGAAGAAACAGGGGTTTCAATTGCTCAGTCCACTGATTCGCGTTTTGTATTTATCTTTGGCCATGCGGAATATGACGCCGAAACCTTAGGCAAGGAATACGAGCGTGACGTTGAAGCTGGTAAGCCAATTGAAATGCCAGTCAACTACTATCCTGGCAATAACCCAGAAAAGACGCCGAAATTGAAGTGGCGGACAGCAGCCAATACCATATATGCCAACTGGTTAAACTACTATGTTTACCAAGTAACGCCATTTGTCATTGAACAAATTAGTGACTCTTGGCAAGGCAAAAAGAACGTTTAATCGCTTTTCTAATTAAAATGAAGGAGAAAAATGATGCAAATCAAAAGAGGCGACCAGATCATTCATTTAGCGGGCCAACCCTTACAAAAAGGCGACCAATTACCCTTAGTCGACCTATACAACCGCGATAAAGAAGTGGTTCAATTGGGCAACTATATCAAAGAGTTAACCGTCATTTCCATTGTCCCAGATATCAATACTAAGACTTGTGACATTCAAACCAACCGTTTCGCAGCGCTAGCTAAAGAAAAGAATTATCCGATTTTGACCATTTCTTTTAACGACCCTGCAGATATCACTAACTGGTGCCAGGCCAACAATGTCGACATGACTTACCTTTCTGACCAGGCGGGCCATTTTGCCAAAGCCTCAGGACTTGAAATGGTTGAGAATGGTAAACTGGCACGGACCGTCCTATTGGTAGATGACGCCAATCAAATCCAATACATCGAAATCGTTGCGGACATGCGAGACGAACCCAATTATGACGCCGTACTTGCTGCCGCTGACCAGCTGATTTAAATGACGATTTGAAAAAAGAGCACTCACCAACTTGCTAATGCCCAATATAATAATGGGGATTGCAGGCTGTTGTAGACTCTTTTTGTGTATTTTCTATTCGTATGAATTGAAGAAACGGGTAATTTCAATGGCCGCATTTTCTTCTGTGTCTGAACCGTGAATGGCATTTTCAGTCACATTTCTGGCGAAATCAGCGCGAATGGTATGAGGCGCTGCATCGCGTGGGTCGGTTGTACCTATGATTTTCCGCATCCCATCAATGACGTTATCGCCGGTAACCACCATAGCAAAGACTGGGCCAGAAAGCATATAAGATTCAAGCTCAGGGTAAAAATCCTCATTCAATAAGTGGGCATAGTGGTGGGCCACCATTTGTTTATCTAATTCCATGACCTGGGCGCGCTCAATAAAATAATCTTGATCTTCGATACGCGAGATAATGGCACCCATCAAGCCGCGTTTTAAGACATCTGGTTTCAACATAATAAAAGTTTTTTGTTCAGGCATAATGAAAAGCCTCCTTTAATTTACTATTATAAGTAACTCCCTGAAATTTACCAGTAATTTACGGATTTTTAACCCTTTCAATGAGCGAATGATTTAACTTTACTACATGGGCAGTGGTATATTTAGGTAAGCAAGTAAGGATTAAAAAAGGAGCGATTAAATGAGCGAGTATATTGTACCAAATGTATGGACATGGGAAAATGAAGCTGAAGAAATCAAGAATCTAGGTGGTAACCGTCCAACTGCAGGTAGCCGTTTTGAACAAACACTGCCTGTTGGAGAGGCTGATTTACAGTTGTATTCTTTGGGTACACCAAACGGGATTAAAATTACTATTCTACTAGAAGAATTAAAAGACTTGGGCGTGTCAAATACTGAATATGACCTATTCTTAATTCATATTGGAAACGGGGATCAATTTGGTTCAGATTTTGTTGATATCAATCCAAACTCTAAAATTCCAGCTTTAGTAGACCAAAGTCAAGAACCTGCCTTGAACGTTTTTGAATCAGGTTCTATCTTACTTTATTTAGCTGAAAAATTTGGTCACTTAATACCTAAAGATATCCACGGGCGTACAGAAACCTTGAACTGGTTATTCTGGCAAATCGGTGCTGGTCCTTATGTTGGTGGTGGTTTTGGTCACTTTTTTAGTTACGCACCTGAAAAATTAAAATACCCAATTGACCGTTTTACAATGGAAACCAAACGTCATTTAGATTTACTAGATCAAACATTGGCTGAACGCGACTTTATCGCGGGTGATGAATATACGA
Organism: Carnobacterium sp. 1290_CSPC; assembly: GCF_001053265.1. NCBI lineage: Bacteria > Bacillati > Bacillota > Bacilli > Lactobacillales > Carnobacteriaceae > Carnobacterium > Carnobacterium sp. 1290_CSPC. The sequence continues at coordinate 138,129 of NZ_JVVG01000024.1, read as the reverse complement.
TTGCGGATATCGCAATCTGGTCATGGTATGGCCGTTTAGTCCTTGGTGAATTATATGAAGGGTCTAAAGAATTCTTGGATGCTGAATCATACAAAAACGTGGTTGAATGGGCCAATAGAATCAATGAACGCCCAGCAGTTAAACGTGGTTTGGCAGCAGAATACAAACCATTAGACCAAGCGTAGAATAGACACGAAAAAAAAACTGTATCGTTAGACCGAAATCTGACTTTACAGGGTTTTGTTATTATACAAATTTTACTTGAGTGCCCGCAATCAAGTCCCCAATATGGCGGCTGATTGGACGGAAGATTCGCATAGCCATAATCAGGAAAAGCGGGTCAAGAAATAGGGGCGTTAGTATTTGGTTGGATAGCGATTCGTAATTAGAAAATATCTCTGAAATAGTCGCCATATGGCCTAGTTGCCAAGGGATGAACTTCACGATATTTCGAGGCAGTGCATTTGGCGACTGTTTTTTTGCTGAAACACTAACTTGATATAGGCTTTCTTTTTGCCGAAACTACCACCTGTATAATCCATATAAGTGAAAATCAACACAACTGGTAAGACACTAGTAAAGAAGGATAACAAGTTGGATTGAAGGAGGCTAACTTCAGCGATGCCACTCATCACAGCGTAGATAATGATACAAATGACTGCCACGATCACCAGTAGAATGATAATGATCAGGTAATCAATCAAATATTCTTTAAGACTTTTCTGGATTCTCATCGACAAGGGGACCTGTTCGTTTATTTGCATACAACCATCCTTCGATGAAACAACTGAGGGAGAGTGCGCATTTTCATTTGAAAAAAGGCCCGACTAATTTGACTTAAATTTACTGTATACAATTGTAGGTATCAAATGTTAGCAAGTTAACGGGGCGCATTTCGGCAAAATGGATTAACCTTTAAATTGACACACAGAAAAAGCTGCGCCTGTTTATTAACAAAGGGGTGCAGCTTTTTGCTGGGTTATTTTAGTCTAGTAGTCATTCGTTGACGTGACCGATACTTTTTTCCATATCGACATGCATGATGCCTGCGTCCATATATTTGGGTGTATCCATGTTTTCATAGCCAAGCGCTTCGTAGAAACCTGTTACATGCTCTTGTGCACCTAAAATGATTTGTGAGAAATGTTCCTCTAAGGCCTTCGCTTCAACAACGGCCATCAACTCACGGCCTAATCCTTGGCCACGATATTTTTGAGCAATTGCTACACGTTGTAATTTGGCTGCATTCGGTGTTAAGGCGAGTAACCGCGCTGTATAAACGGGTTCATTATCGCTATTGTAGCCAACCATATGTAAGCAATCTGCTTCGTATTTATCGATTTCTTCGTCAATATCGATACCTTGTTCGTCTACGAAGACTTCTTTTCTAACTTTTAAAGCGTCCCTATAGGGCTCTGAATTGATATCATTGGTCCAAACGGTCTTCATGCCATTTCTCCTTCAATAAAAAATGAATTTAGTGCTAAAAATGATAGACTCATTATAACATAAGCGGGAATAATTATTATGTGATTTGCAATTTTAAATTACTTGATGTCTGTGGTATTATAGAAAGGCATATTTCAGGAGGTGTGTTTAGCTTAGCACGCTATATAAATCATACGCCCAACAAATTAGAAAGACATAATCAATAATAAAAATGAAAAAGGATGAAGAGGATGAACTTAACGCAAGAAGTAGCAAAACGCCGTACCTTTGCCATCATTTCCCACCCGGATGCTGGTAAAACGACGATTACAGAACAATTATTATTATACTCAGGTGCTATCCGTCAAGCGGGTACTGTTAAAGGGAAAAAATCAGGTAAATTCGCCAAGTCTGACTGGATGAAAATTGAGCAACAACGTGGGATTTCCGTTACCTCTTCAGTGATGCAGGTAGATTACGATGGTTACCAAATCAACCTAGTGGATACCCCAGGACATGAGGACTTCTCTGAGGATACTTACCGTACTTTGATGGCTGTAGATGCGGCCGTGATGGTAATTGACTCAGGTAAAGGGATCGAGCCTCAAACTAAGAAATTATTCCAAGTTTGTCGTATGCGTGGAATTCCAATTTTCACCTTCATGAACAAATTAGACCGTGATGGCCGTGAACCGATGGACTTAGTTGCTGAACTTGAAGAAGTGTTAGACATCGATGCCTATGCAATGAACTGGCCAATGGGTATGGGGAAACAATTCCTTGGTTTATATGATTTCTACAACAACCGTGTTGAATTAACCCATCCGGAAGAAAATGGTGGTAACGACTTCCTACCATTGAACGAAGACGGTGAAGTTGAAGGCGACTTTAAATTTAAAGAATCATCTATTTATACCGAAGCCTTGGAAAACGCAGAATTAATGCGTGAAGCTGGTAACGGTTTTGATGCAGAAGCCATTGATGCCGGTGAATTAACACCTGTATTCTTTGGATCTGCCTTAACAGGATTTGGTGTACAAACCTTCCTAGATGCCTTCGTTGATTTCGCGCCAGCACCTTCTGCAGTAGCTACTGTTGAAGAAGGGGAAGAAATTGAACCAACAGATGCTGAGTTAACTGGTTTTATCTTTAAAATCCAAGCCAACATGGACCCTCGTCACCGTGACCGGATTGCCTTTGTTCGTATCGTGTCAGGTGCCTTTGAAGAGGGAATGGATGTTAAAGTAACGCGTACTGGCAAGAAAATCAAATTGAACAATACAACCCAATTTATGGCCGATTCAAGAGAGAACGTTGAAAAAGCTGTAGCCGGCGATATCATTGGTTTGTATGATACAGGGAACTTCCAAATCGGTGATACCATTTATACAGGCAAAAAGGCCGTATCATTCCCACCACTACCACAATTTACACCGGAATTATTCATGAAAGTATCACCTAAAAATGTCATGAAACAAAAATCATTCCATAAAGGGATGCAACAATTAGTCCAAGAGGGTGCCATCCAACTTTATAGAACATGGCATTCAGAAGAGTATATTATTGGTGCTGTTGGGCAACTACAATTCGAAGTTTTCCAATACCGCTTATTAAATGAATACAACTCAGAAGTTGACATGTCACCAATGGGCAATAAAATCGCCCGTTGGATTTCTGAAGAAGAGTTGGATCCGAAGATGTCCTCAAGCCGTAACTTACTATGTAAGGATATCCATGGTAATCCTGTTTTCCTATTTGAAAACAACTTTGCCGTGAACTGGTTCCAAGGTAAGTATCCGGATGTGCATTTAGAAACTTTACTGTAATAAATAGTTTTCAATAGCAAGAAAAGAGCAATATAAAACCACTAAACGATGACAATTTATGTTGTGATCATTTAGTGGCTTTTTTTATTTAGTTTGTAACGTGTATAGCTCGTGACATATATTTATTTATAGATATCGCCTGTTATTGTTGTTGAGTATAGAAGACTAAGACTATCTTAGACGCATAATTGTTTCAAACCAAGATTCGATTTGCTGTTTGTCAGGTACATCCTTTAAGTAAACGAAATTAAAGGGATGTTGAATATTAAAGTTTACTAATGGAATTTCAACAAGATAACCAGTTGCTAATTCTTCTTTCACAGCTTCACGGTACATAAAGGTGATACCCATATTTTGATGGCATAAAGCTTTAATGACATTCATATTTGTGATTTGAGTTCTACCAATAAAGTCGTCAACATGAAGATTCTGGTTATATAAAGCTTGTTCTAAAATATCACGTGTACCACTCCCTGGCTCCCGTAAAATAAGTTGCTGATCAAGCAAATCTTCTAAAAGAATGGCTTTTTTTGCTAGGATATTTTCAGGCGAACAGATAGCGATAAACTCTTCATTTGAAATCAACTTATGTTCAAATTCCTGCTGGTTGAAATGGCCTTCTAATAGAGCGAAGTCAATCTTACCGTCCCAAAGCATCTCTTGTAGAATATGGGTGTTTTCAACAAACATTGAAATATTTGTAGCAGGTTTTTCTTCAAATATCTGATGTAGAATGGGCGGCATAGTATATTCACCAATGGTTAGGGTTGCACCAAAGTGTAGAGGATAAACCTTATCTTTTACACGGTGGAGCAGTGGCAATATACGTTCAGCATTTGCTTTTAATAACTTGATATATTGTTGAAGAGCTTTACCTTCTTCAGTAAGCGAGAAGTTTTTGCCTTTTTCAGCTATTAAAATGATTTGATAGTAGTGTTCTAAATATTGTATATGCTGAGAAACAGCAGGTTGAGTCATGTTTAAGATTTCAGCCGTTTTAGTAAAACTCCCTTGCTCACAAAGGGTTAAAAAAGTTTGTAAACGATTATCTAGCATATCCACCATCCTTATAATAATTATTTATGTAAATATAAAATATGATAATTATATTTTATGGAAACCGTATGCTATATTCAAGATATGAATAATGATTTGGAGGAGAATTATGATAGAAAAAGGAAAAAATTTAATACCAGGCTTATCACTTAGTGCCTTAGTTGCAGTGATAGCCATAGTGCTGAGTAGCTTATTACCAGGTGATATCATTGGTGCGACTGTGATGGCTCTGCTAGTTGGGATGGCATTAAATCCTTTCTTCATGAAACATCAACAGCTATATTCAGGGGTTACTTTTTCATCAAAGAAAATCTTACGATTAGGAATTATTTTGATGGGCGTGAATCTGAACTTTGCTGAAGTGTGGGATGTTGGAAAATGTGCACTTTTTTTAATGATATTTACAATGTTAACAGCCTTTGGTGTAGGTAACTTGATTGGTAAGTTTTTTGGGATAAATTGGAAGCTAACAAACTTATTAGCAGTGAGTACAGCAATCTGCGGAGGATCAGCGGTTGCAGCGGTTGGACCTGTTATAAAGGCGAAACATGAAGATATTACTTATGCAATTTCTGCTACCTTTATCTTTGATATTATTACAGTAATTATTTTTCCATGGATAGGGATTGCGCTGGGGATGTCTGATACAGGGTATGGTCATTGGATTGGTACTGCGGTGAATGATACCTCTTCTGTAGTAGCTGCTGGTTATGCTTTCTCACAACTTGGTGGGAACGTAGCGGTTATTGTAAAACTAACACGTACGCTATTCATCATCCCATATGTGCTAATTTTCTCTGTTATTAATGAACGGCTAGAAAATAAGGCACAGGGAACAGAATCCCATACACCTGTCGATTTACGAAAAATATTCCCGTATTTCATCATTTTATTTCTAGTCGTTGTGGCTTTGCGAAGCATTGGCATTATACCGAATGCGATTGCGCCATCTATTTCTAGTGCATCAAAATTCAGCATGATCATGGCCTTATCTGCAATTGGATTAACGACTAGCTTTAAAGATATTAAAAAAATTGGTCCTAAGCCGATGATTCTAGGTTTTATAGTTGATTCACTTGTTGTCGTTGTTGCCATTGTTGTTCTATTTCTAACAAAGCATTTCTAACGATAAAAGAATAAGTATTGTTTATAAAAAAAAAGAATTGTAGCAATGAAGCCACAATTCCTTTTTTTGTTTATTTAGTTGTACTATCGTCTGATTCTAAGTTTGATGAATTTTTATTTTCATTTTCATTTTCACTGACACTTACTACAATTTCGTCGTCAGTATTTGTTGTGAAATTAATTTCGTGAATATCACTGTTTTTTAGATAGGTATCAGCAACTTGGTCTTCGATTTGACTTTGGATGACACGTCTTAATGGGCGAGCACCAAGTTTTGCATCATAGCCAAGTTCAACTAACCGTTCTTTGACCTTGTCATCAACATTTACATGGATGTCTTGGTTGGCTAATAAGTTGTTCATGTTGTCTAATAGTAGGTCAACAATCACAATCAATTCTGCTTTAGTTAGCGGTTGGAATTCGATAATCGCATCGAAACGGTTCAAGAATTCAGGTTTAAAGTAGTCACCGATCTTGTTCATGATACTTTGTTGTTTACCTTGTTTGCTTGCCCCGAAACCAACACTTGCTTCCACGCCATCTGAACCGGCATTTGATGTCATGATGATTAGGGTATCTTTAAAGGATACAGTCCGTCCTTGGGCATCTGTTAAACGACCGTCTTCCATAATTTGTAGGAAGATATTTAAGACATCTGGATGGGCTTTTTCAATTTCATCTAATAGGATGATTGAATATGGCTGACGTCGTACTTGTTCAGTTAATTGGCCAGCTTCATCGTAGCCCACGTATCCTGGAGGTGAACCGATCAGTTTAGACACGGCATGCTTTTCCATGTATTCGGACATATCAAAACGGACTAAGGCTTCTTTGCGACCAAATAATTGGATGGCCAATTGACGAGCTAATTCAGTCTTACCAACACCAGTTGGCCCGACGAACATGAAAGATCCGATCGGACGGTCTTGACGGCTCAAACCAACGCGATTACGGCGGATGGCTTTAGCAATGTGTTCTACAGCATCGTCTTGACCAATGACGTGTTGTTTCAAGTTTTCGTCTAGGTTGATTAATTGGTTTTGCTCAGATTCTTGCAAGTCTGAAACAGGAATACCGGTTTTGGTTTCGATAATCGCTTGGATGTCGCTAGCAGTAACCGTTGGGGTCTTTTCAGTCACATTTTGGTTGCTATCATACATGCCTTGGTATTTATTTAATTGGTCACGGTAGTAGGCTGCTTTCTCGTAATCTTCTGCTTCTGTGGCCATTTCTTTTAGTTTGGTTAATTCATCAATTTGATTTTTCAAGGATTCACGGTCTAAGAATGGAATAGTTAAGTTCATTTTAGAACCAGATTCATCTAATAAATCGATGGCTTTATCTGGTAATTGGCGGTCAGTTATATACCGGTCAGATAAACGGACAGTCGCTTCAATCGCTTCATCACTATATTTCACGTTATGGAAACCTTCGTATTTTTCTTGAATACCTTTAATAATTTCAAGGGTTTCCTCTACAGAAGGTTCAGCTACCATGACTTGTTGTAGACGACGGGCTAGGGCGCCATCTTTTTCGATTTTTCTAAATTCATTTAAAGTAGTAGCACCCACTAATTGGAGTTCTCCACGGGCTAGGGCTGGTTTTAGAATATTACCAGCATCTAGTGAGCCGCCTTCGGTTGAACCAGCGCCGACAATTTCATGAATTTCATCTATAAATAGAATGATATTTTTATTTTCACGGACTTCATTCATTAATTGTTGCATTTTTTCTTCGAATTGACCGCGGATACCAGTCCCTTGAACAAGCGAAGCAACATCTAATTGGATGACTTCTTTGTTGCGCAATTTTTCCGGTACAGCGTGCTCAACAATTTTTTGAGCGAGTCCTTCGACAACCGCTGTTTTACCAACACCTGGTTCACCAATTAGAACAGGATTGTTTTTTGTCCGACGGTTCAGGATTTCAATCACTCGGATAATTTCATCGTCACGACCGATAATTGGGTCGATTAAACCAGCTTTAGCTTGGTCAGTCAAGTTGGTCCCGTAATTGCCTAAGATAGAATGGTCATTGTTGCCACCTTGGCCAGCTTGAGCTTGCGCTTTATTTTGCGAATTAGTAGAAAAGCCTTGTTGTTGCATTTGACGTAATAAGTCATCAAAGCTATAGCCACCAAAGGGGTTGTTACCGTTACTGTTGTTGTTATTTAAATTGTTGGCTTGTTTACCTTGAGATAGCTGTGAGTAGCATGTTTGGCAGAGGTTCACTGCTTCACGTCGGCCATTCACATTTGCGTATACATGAATGACGGCGTCGCGTTCGCCACAGTTTTGACATAACATATAAACACTTCCTTTATTTAATGCTAAGGGGGTTGCTTGCAATTTTTAATTCGCAGCATTTCAATATAACTGCTAATAACTCTATTATACTCTGACCAATTTTGACTTTCAACTAAAAGGTCTCAACCAAAATAATTCATGTGCTATCCAAGTGAAAAACCTTGTGGAAACGCTATTTTTTTGGTAAATTATAAGTGAAAGAGTTTTCTAATTGTGGTATAGTCTAGTTTGTGACGTTTTACTTTGCAAATAGATAAGCTATAATAACTCTTGCCTATTTATAAAGGTATGAATAAAACATTTTAAAGGAGATTTTTGATTATGAAAAAACAAGAATTTAACATTACAGCTGAAACTGGTATCCACGCACGTCCTGCAACTTTATTGGTGCAATCTGCAAGCAAGTTTAACTCAGATATTAACTTAGAATACAAAGGTAAATCTGTAAACTTGAAATCTATCATGGGCGTAATGTCTTTAGGTGTAGGTCAAGGTTCTGACGTTGTAATCACTGCTGAAGGTGATGACGAAGAAGAAGCAATCCAAACAATTGCTGACACTATGAAAAATGAAGGGTTATCAGAATAATATGACAAAATTAACAGGAATCGCGGCTAGCGATGGCATTGCCATCGCTAAAGCGTTCTTAGTTGAAGAACCTGATTTAAGTTTTGAAATTTCAAAATCTAATGATTCACAACAAGAAAAAGAACGCTTAGCAAAAGCTATAGCCGACTCAAAAGTAGAAATCGAAAAAATTAAAGCGGTTGCAGCTAAATCATTGTCAGAAGAGGAAGCGCAAGTCTTTGACGCGCATTTAATGGTCCTTGAAGATCCGGAATTGCAGCAAGCTTACACCCAAAAAATTGATGATGAAACATTGAATGCAGAATCTGCTGTTCGTCAAACAGCTGACTTCTACATCGAAATCTTCAAAGGTATGGAAGACAACCCTTATATGCAAGAACGTGCAGCTGACATCAAAGATGTTACTGATCGTTTAGTAGCACATTTATTAGGTGTTAAAATCCCTGACCTTTCAACAATTGATGAAGAAGTGGTTGTTGTGGCTTATGACTTAACGCCAAGTGATACTGCACAATTGAACCGCCAATTTGTTAAAGGTTTTGCGACTGATATCGGTGGACGTACGTCACATTCAGCGATTATGTCTCGTTCATTGGAAATTGCAGCGGTTGTAGGGACTGGTAATGTTTCTAAAGAAATTAATGACGGTGACACTGTCATTGTTGATGGTTTAAACGGTGATGTTATTGTAAATCCTGACGACGCAACAATCGCAGAGTACGAAAAAATTGCTGCTGACTTCTTAGCTCGTAAAGCTGAGTGGGAAAAACTTAAAGACGCTGAGACTTTGACTAAAGACGGCAAGAAATTCGAAATCGCTGCCAACATCGGTACGCCAAAAGATTTAGAAGGTGTACATTCAAACGGTGCTGAAGCAATTGGTTTATACCGTACTGAATTCTTATACATGGATTCAGATGAAATGCCAACTGAAGATGAGCAATTCGAATCTTACAAAGTTGTTTTAGAAGGTATGAATGGTCATCCAGTCGTTGTTCGTACAATGGACATCGGTGGGGACAAACACTTACCTTACTTACAATTACCAGAAGAAATGAACCCATTCTTAGGTTATCGTGCAATCCGTATCGGATTAAACCAACCTGAATTATTACGTGTACAATTACGTGCTTTATTACGTGCGTCTGTATACGGTTCATTACGCATCATGTTCCCGATGATTTCTAATTTACCTGAATTCCGCGCTGCGAAAGCAATTTACGAGGAAGAAAAAGCTAAATTAGAATCAGAAGGTGTTGAAGTTGCGGATGACATCCAAGTGGGTATCATGATCGAAATCCCAGCAGCCGCTGTGATTGCTGATCAATTCGCTAAAGAAGTTGACTTCTTCTCTATCGGTACTAACGACTTAATCCAATATACAATGGCGGCTGACCGTATGAACGAACACGTTTCATACCTGTACCAACCATTTAACCCATCTGTATTACGATTAATTAAAAACGTTATCGATGCTAGTCATAAAGAAGGTAAATGGACTGGTATGTGTGGTGAAGTGGCCGGTGAACCAATGGCTGCCCCATTATTAGTAGGTATGGGCTTAGATGAATTCTCTATGTCTGCGTCTTCTGTACTGAAAATCAGATCATTAATTTCTAAATTAGATTCAAACGAAATGGCTGAATTAGCCAACAAAGTGGTTACGGAAGCAACTTCTTCAGACGAAGCTGAAGCTTTAATTAAAGCAGCAGTTCCTGAATTAGCTGACTTATAATCATTTCAAATAAACATACTGAAAACCTCACTGAGATCATGGATTTTGGTGGGGTTTTCTCATCGTCTTAGTAACAAACCAAAGCAAACAGATTCCTTATCGTATTCTTTACAATTAAGTTGCCTTCAGGTGATTTTTTAATTACAATTTTTCTGTTATGATAGGATATATGACAGGATTAAAACAAAAAGGGCATCTAAGGAGTGTTTAGATGAATATCGCGATCTTTACCGATACCTACTTTCCACAAGTAAGTGGGGTCGCTACATCAATTCAAACATTAAAAGAAACGTTTGAGGATAACGGACATCAAGTCTATATCTTTACGACATCTGATCCAAAGGCAGAAATTGAAGACCATGTCTTTCGCTATGAATCAGTTCCTTTTCTGTTCTTCAAGGATAGACGAGTGGCGATTCCTTCTTTTGCATCGATTTACCGTAAATGTAAAGAGTTAGAAATTGATATCGTCCATTCCCAAACGGAGTTTTCTATGGGGTTGATGGGGGTAAGCGTAGCGCGCTATATGAGGATTCCACTAGTGCACACTTACCACACTTGGTATGAGAAATACCTCCATTATATTTTGAACGGCAAATTAATTTCTCGAAAAACGGTCGTTCATTTGTCTAAACTTTTCTGTGATCAAGCTGATTTGGTCATTTCACCTAGCGGTCAGATGAAAGATGTTTTACGAGACTATCAAATTCAAAAACCTATTCATGTCTTGGCAACCGGGGTAAAGTTACCTAAGAAAATTGACCAAGATGTCTTAAAAAACTTTAGACAAAGCTGGGGTATTGCACAAGATGAGTATTTACTATTATCGATTAACCGTATTGCTGAAGAAAAAAACTTAATCGCGATTATCGAGCAGTTCCCTCAGGTGCTAGCGGATATTCCGAATGCAAAGTTATTACTTGCTGGAGACGGGCCACAATTAAAAGAGTTAAAAGCGTTAACAGCCGAACTGAACTTGACGGATAAAGTCGTTTTCCCAGGCTTTGTGGCTCATGACCAAGTCAACGTCTTGTACCAAGCGGCGGATGTTTATGTGAATTTATCAACTTCAGAAACGCAAGGCTTAACCTTTATTGAAGCCATCACCAACCATTTACCGGTGATTGCCATGAAGACGCCTTATCTAGCGGCCCTTGAAGATATTGCAACGTTCGGTCATTTATTAACCGAAGTGACAGACTTTCCGCAATCTGTGAAGGCTATTGCAGCTACGCAATCTACATTAACAGAAGGGCTAGCGCCATTGATTTACCATGTGTCGGCGGACGCTTTCTATGAAGACTTGTACCATATTTATCAGTACATGATTGAATTGCAGTCAGAGAAACCGAGAAATCTAATTGGCCGAAGTGTTTACCTATCTTCTTCTTTTGCAGAATTGCATAAGCCCTTGAAGTGGACCAGCAAGTACTTTCCGTCTTTCTATATTCGCAGAAAAGATGAATAGTCAGCCTTAATACGGGCCGTCATTTTTCAATGAAAAGGCTTTGCTGAAATTAATTCATTTCTTATGCACTTAAAGGTTTTTTATTCACCCAAAGAGTGTTAAAATGACAAAGATAAGAAGGCGAAAGGAGATTATTATGCAATCATCTCGATTAGAAGCAATTATTACCCGATTAAAAGCGATGCTTTCTGATGACTCAGAAATCGAAGTACGTCGTTTTGAAAAAGAGGGCGTTGAGAAGTGTATTGTACGCTTTAACAAAGAGTCTGAAAGTTTTGAATTAGAGGACTTAACAATCAACGAAACTTTCCAATTTGATGACATTGATTTAGTCGCAATGGAAATCTACGAGTTAATTCAATAATTAACCAATGCAGTTGAAATTGTAGGGTGACCTACTAGAACTACCAATATGGCAGACATTCTGTGTCGTATAGAGGGTCGTGGCATCACGATCCTTTTTTTATTTATATGGAGTAGAGGGAGTTTAACATGTCAGATTCAATGAAATTATCGCGTGCTATAGCTTTTTTTAAGGACAGTGGCAGCGCAACAACCATTACACAAGAAAATACTGCAGACGAGGTCGTAATTGATCGCATCACCTTCGACTCGCGTGCGGTGACAGCCAACACCTTATTCGTTTGTAAGGGGCTAAACTTTAAGGCATCATACCTAAAAGATGCCGTTGACCGCGGGGCAGTGGCCTACCTATCAGAACAAGATTACGCAGCAGACATCCCAGGCATTATCGTTGAAGATATCCGCCTAGCGATGGCTCAGCTCGCCAACTTCTTCTACCAATCACCTTGGCAAGACGTGGCCATTTCAGGGATTACAGGTACCAAGGGTAAAACAACCACTGCAGGTTTTGTTAACCAAATTTTGACTCTAGACAGTCAGAAGAAAGGGCAAGCACTACCTGGTTTCGTATCATCTACCTTTAACTATGATGGCCTAGAAAAAACGCCATCAACCCTTACTACGCCGGAAGCCATGGATTTATATGAAATGCTAGCAACAATGCGAGACAATGGTGTGAAACGGGCAACTATGGAAGTATCCAGTCAAGCCTTAAAATACCACCGAGTTGATGACGTGAAGATGCAAGTGGTGGCTTTTTTAAATATTTCACCAGACCATATTTCACCAGTTGAACATCCCACTTTTGCTGACTACTTCCAGTCAAAATTACGGATCTTTGACCACGGTAAAGTGGCCGTCATCAATGAAGATACGGACCATTATGAAGAAATTTTAAAAGCAGCACAAGATGCTGAAAATATTGAACGGATTGTGACTGTTTCACGCAAGAACCCGGCGGCTGATTATTTTGCCGATGAATTAGCTTTTAGTGAAACCAAACAGACTTTTGTGGTGAAAAACCAAGGTGAAGCGATTCCGATGGCTTTAAATGTCTTAGGGCACTTTAATATCAACAATGCCTTAGTGGCTGCGGCGATTGCGCGTGAAAACGATGTAGAGTGGGCAACAATTCAAAAGGCTTTAGGCGATGCCAAAACTGATGGCCGGATGGAAATTTATCGTAGTGCGGACAATCAATTAACCTTCGTCGTTGATTTCGCGCACAACAAGATTTCTTTTGAAGAATTATTCTCATCTGTTAAAGAAATGGCCCCTGATAATGAAATCCGCATCGTTTTTGGATCAGCCGGTGGTAAAGCTGAAAACAGACGTGCTGATATGGGCCATGTGGCTGGTTTAAATACCAATGAAATTTATTTAACCAGTGATGATCCAAACTTTGAAGACTCTTATAAAATCATGGCTGAAATTGAAGAAGCCATTAACGGGGTCAATCCAGATGCTAAAGTAAGAAGCAATTTAGATCGGACCGGATCAATCTATATGGCCTATAAGGATGCGATTGCGTCCGGGAAACCGACGACCATTGTGGTAGCTGGTAAGGGGTCTGAAGATACGATCAAAATTAATGGCCGTAACGAAATCTATGTTCCTGATTTTGAATATGTTCAACAATTGATTGCTTTTTATGAATTTAAGGGTAGAATTTAAGAATAGAGAAATTTATGAGAATATCATGAAATATACATGATAAAATACAATGAACTAAAGAGGTGGCAAATTTGAAACAAATTAATATTGGATTACTTGGTCTAGGTACAGTCGGTGGCGGTGTAGCCAAAATTATGTACGATCACGCACAAAAAATGTCAGATACGGAAGGTATTCAATACCAAGTAACGAAGATTTTTGTCCGTGATATTGAAAAATCAAAAGCGAAACATCCCGGATTACCAGAAAGCATTCAATTGACAACTGATTTCAATGATGTCATCAACGATCCTTCAATTGATATTGTCGTTGAAGCGATGGGTGGAACAACATTCGCAGCTGACTGTATTGAATCTGCTTTACGCGCTGGTAAACACATCGTAACTGCTAACAAGGACTTGGTGGCGATTAAACGCGGTTTAGATTTAATCCAATATGCCCAAGACCATCAATTAGACTTCTTATATGAAGCGGCAGTTGCTGGTGGTATTCCAATTTTAAATAGTTTACGTACGCCACTAGCGTCAGACAAGTTATTCTCTGTATCAGGTATTGTCAACGGGACAACGAATTACATTTTGACAAAAATGGTGGAACAAGGTCGTGGCTTCGATGAAGTCTTAGCGGAAGCGCAAGCTTTAGGTTTAGCAGAAGCAGACCCATCAGGCGATGTTGATGGTCTAGATGCAGCCCGTAAGATTGTAATCTTAACGAAAATGGCCTTTGGGGTGACTGTCGACTTGAACGAAATTCCAGTCAAAGGAATCCGTCATGTCACAGCTCGTGATATCCAAGTTGCTAGCTCATTAGGTTATGTGATCAAGCTAATTGGTCGTGCAAACTTTGTAGACGGTACTGTATACGCTGAAGTGGGGCCAACCTTAGTACCAAAAACCCATCCATTATCAACTGTTCGTAACGAAATGAATGCTGTCTTTACTGAGGGAGCAGCGACTGGCGAGATGATGTTCTACGGGCCTGGTGCCGGCGAATTACCTACAGGTGCTATGGTAGTTTCAGATATTATGGCCATTGGTCAGCATATTCACACAGAAACGACTGGTCAACCATTTGCGAATTACAGTCAAGATGCCGCTTGGAAAAAGGCTGAAGATATCAAATCTGTCGGTTTCTTCCATTTTGAAACTGAAGACAAACAAGGGCAATTCATCAAGCTTGTCCAAATCTTTGACGATGCGAAAGTCAGCTTAGACAAGGTATTCCAAGAACCGTCATCTGACGATAAGACAGCGAAAATTGTGGTTGTCACTCATGAAATGTCACAAGCCCAATTACAACAAATCAACCAAGCCACACAAGATAGTCCTGAATTAAACCTGATTTCTTACTATTCTGTGTTGCCTGAAGCGAAGTAGGTGACCGATATGGTAGAAAAGGTACGTGTGAAAGTCCCGGCGACTTCAGCCAATATGGGACCCGGCTTTGATTCAATCGGTGTTGCCGTTAGCCTATATTTAACGGTGGATATTCTTAGCCCTAGTGAACAATGGCAAATTGACCATGACCTAGGCGAAGGGATTCCAACTGATGCATCCAACATGGTGATTGAAACAATTTTACGGTTCGCACCGGATGCCAAGCCCCACTATTTAAATATGACTAGTGACATCCCGACAGCCCGTGGTTTAGGGTCATCATCTTCAGCCATTGTGGCGGGTATTGCCATTGCTGAAATTTTAGCGGGGGCTAATTGGTCAATGGATGAAAAGATTAACATGGCTAACGAAATCGAAGGGCACCCAGATAACATTGCGCCAGCTTTAGCGGGCGGGTTAGTAGTATCTGTAGCCATGGATTTAACCCATGTCTTGTGGACGAAGTCTTTATTAGAGGATGTGCATTTTATTGCGACCGTCCCTAACCGTGAGCTATTAACTAAACAAGCGAGAGCCGTTTTGCCGAAAGAATTGGTCTTTGCAGATGCAGTTCGAGCGAATGGTATTGGCAACGTCTTCGTCAGTAAGTTGTTAGAAGGGGACATTGAAGCAGTGGGTACCTTGATGGAAATGGACCAGCTGCATGAACCATTCCGGGCACAATTAGTGCCAGAATTAGGTGAAATCCGCCAAGTTTTGTCAAGAGTTGACGGGGTTTACGGGACTTACCTATCAGGTGCCGGCCCAACTATTATGACCCTTGTCCAAGCTACTGCCTCAGATCAAATTGTTGAAGCAATCAGCCAATTAAATCTTGACGTACAGATAAAGACACTTGACTTTGCCTCAGATGGGGTTATAGTAGAGAATATGTGATTTTAGACGATTGATAATGTTACGAGCATGTCAGACTGATATGCTCGTAGCATTTTTTGTTGCTTTGCTTTTCGGAAAATGGCTACTATCCGCCAACTCGGCTTGCAGCATTTTGCCAAAAGTTTATACTTATGAAACATGAGGTGAACAGGCCTTTACATAAGTGAATCAAGGGGCCGCTTATGGTATACTATTCATGAAAATAAGGGAGGCCGGCATGAAAAAAGACTATTTTAAACCAACCTGGATGATAGAACGTATCTATCAATTGACACCTGATCAATTAGCCAAACATAATATCAAAGGCGTGATCACCGACCTAGATAACACCTTGATTGCATGGGATAACCCGGATGGGACACCGGAGCTGCGCGCTTGGTTACGAACCATGGAAGAAGCGGGGATACCTGTTGTCATCTTATCCAATAACCATCACGGCCGTGTGAAACGTGTTGCTGACCAGCTAGGGGTACTCTTTACCTCAGATGCTAAAAAACCTTCTCGTAGAGGATTTAGACGGGCCATTGACATGCTTGGTGTCAACCAGGATGAAGTAGTCATTGTTGGTGACCAACTTTTAACCGATGTTTTTGGTGGTAACCGCCTAGGCATTCGCAGCATCTTGGTCATGCCATTAGTTGAAACAGACTTGGTATGGACCCTATTAAACCGTAAAATTGAAAAATTCTTATTCAAGAGAATTGAAAAGAAACATCCCGACTTGAAGTGGAGGAATAATATTGTCTAACGAAGAAACACTATATTGCGTTGGTTGTGGTGCTGAAATTCAGACTGACCAACCAGACACACGCGGGTACACCCCGAAATCTGCCTACCAAAAAGGTATCGAATCAGGATTATTATACTGCCAACGTTGTTTTAAATTGCGTCATTATAATACCCTTGAGAAAGTATCGACATCTGCAGATGAATTTTTAGCCATCTTAAACACCCTTAGTGAAAAAGATGCCCTTATTGTTAACGTGATCGACATCTTTGACGTAGCAGGCTCTTTAATTAACGGCTTGAACCGTTTTGCAGGGTCTAACCCCATCCTAATGGTTGCCAACAAGATGGACGCCATTCCAAAGGCAGTGAAACACAACCGGATTGAAAATTGGTTGCGTAAATACTTGAAAGATAATGGGATTAAAATCGATGATTTAATCCTTACCTCAGCTAAAAAGCGGGCTAATATTGATGATTTATTAGCGAAAATCGATGAAATGCGTGATGGCCGTGATGTTTATGTGATTGGTATGGCTAATGTTGGTAAATCTTCATTGATTAACCGTATTCTTCAAGCCACGGGTGTTGAAGCGGATGTCATTACAACTAGTCAGTTCCCAGGAACGACTTTAGATTTAATCGATATTCCTTTTGACGATGCAAATGGTAATGAAGCTAGCTTAATTGATACACCTGGAATCATTAACCCAGGCCAGATGACCTCTATTTTAGAAGGAAAAGAATTGGTGGATGCTTTACCGAATAAAGAAATCAAACCTGTGACTTTCCAGCTGAATCCAGAACAAACATTGTTCTTTGGTGGCTTAGCCCGTCTTGATTTTATTGCTGGTGAACGGACGTCCTTCACGGTTTATATGTCTGGTCAGATAAAACCTCACCGTCGTAAATTAGAGGGTTCAGACGAATTTTACCAAGAACATCTTGGTGGGATTTTACAACCGCCTTACCCAGAAAATGAGGCCAATTTTCCAGGACTAGTCCGCAAAGAATTCTCAATCAAAACACCAACAGATATCGTATTTCCAGGTTTAGGCTGGGTTTCAGTAAGTGACCCAGTTCAAATTGCGGCTTACGTGCCAAAGGGTGTTGATATTATTACCAGAGAAAAATTAATCTAGATTTTAGTCGCTTTAAAAGTCGCATAGCATATCAGCTAGAGCAAAATCGGATTTGAGCCTGCATAAATGGAAGGTAGGCTCTCACACCTTGTTATGAAAGGAGACTATTCATTTTGAATAACAAACAAAAGAAATTTTTACGTAAAGAAGCCCATCATTTGAACCCCGTAGCCAACATTGGTAAAAACGGTTTATCAGAAGAATTTATGGTGCAAATTGATGAAGTCCTAGAAAAACGTGAGTTGATCAAGGTACATTTATTACAAAATACAGATGAAGAAACTAGTGAAGCGGCAACAGAAATCGCTGAGGCAGTAGATGCATTTGTTGTCCAAACAATTGGACGTGTGATTACTTTATACCGTCCTTCTTCTGAATCTAAGTATCAAGAAATCTCAGCGCAAGTAAAAGCTTTAGGCTAATTACAGGAGGCAAATTGTGGCAAAGGTATCATTTTTAGATCAAGAACATGTTCGTTTGATAAATGAACCAGAGACAGAATTAGCGTTTGAAGACAATCCCAATAAACGGATTGGTATTCTTGGGGGTACCTTTAACCCCATCCATAACGGTCATTTATTGATGGCTGAACAAGTCTATGACAAGCTGAAATTAGATGAAGTGTGGTTTATGCCAAACAAGAAGCCACCCCATACGGAAACCAAAGAAACCTTAGACGACGCCTACCGGGTAGATATGATTGAATTGGCAATCCAAGACAATCCACATTTTAGTCTAGAAGCAATTGAACTCGACCGGGTAGGGAAATCTTATACGGTGGATACTATGGAGATTTTAACGGCCCTGTATCCAACTTATGAGTTCTATTTCATCATTGGGGCGGATATGATCGAAAACTTACCTAAATGGCATCGGATTGATGATTTGATTAAGATGGTGCATTTTGTAGGTGTTGGCCGTGAGGGTTATCAAAATGATACGGACTATCCATTGATTTTTGTAGACGCTGAAGGGATGACTGTGTCATCAACAGGGATCAGAAACTCGGTGGCAGAAAAAGCCTCTATCCGTTACCTGACACCAGGACCTGTTGTTGCTTACATTCAAGAAAAGGGGTTATATCAAGCACATGAAAGCTAGAGAATTAAATCCGGATCTGATTAATATTAAACGGGATGAACTTGAGAAATTACTGCAAGCTCGTTTAACCAACAAGCGGTATAAGCACGTCTTACGGGTGGAAGAAACAGCTATTGAACTAGCTGAACAGTACCCTGAAGCGGACGTAGATAAGGCCAGTATAGCAGCCTTACTCCATGATTATGCTAAAGAGGATAGCGAAAACCACTTATCTGAGTTTAAAGACTATCCAGGATACGACCCAGAGTGGTTAAATTACGGATCTGCCATTTGGCACGGTCCATTAGCCGCTATGATTGCAAATACTCGATTTGGGGTCAAAGATGAAGATATCTTACAGGCTGTTTGGTCCCATACTATAGGGAGCTATGACATGACTCTAGACCAAAAAATCTTGTTTATCGCCGACTATATCGAACCAGGTCGTGACTTTAAGGGCGTTGAACAAGCACGAGATCTAGCCAAGACTGACTTAGATGCGGCAGTAGACTTTAAAATCAAACAATCTATTGTCCATTTGGTTGAATCAGGCCGTCAAGTATATCCAGAAACAATCGCCATCTACAATGATTGGGTTAAGAAATTTAGCAGCAAAAAAAGTAATAAAAACAAGTGATCAGAATAAAACAGCAATAATAAAGGAGTATTTATGACTAAAAAGAGTGAAATATTATTAGAAGCAATCGTTAGAGGTGCGGACGACCGCTTAGCGACAGATATCGTAGCCTTAGACGTTGCCAACACAACACCAATGGCTGACTATTTTGTCATCATGTCTGGTCGTAACGATCGTCAAGTTAAAGCCATTGTGGACGCTGTTGAAGACGCAATTGAAGAAGCAGGATTTTCAGTGAAGGGTATCGAAGGAAAAGACGGTAACCGTTGGATCTTAATCGATGCTTTCGACGTGATTGTACACGTATTTACAAGTGAAGAACGTGGTTTCTACAACTTAGAAAAAATGTGGGCTGAAGCACCATTAGTCAACGTTGAAGAATGGATTAGCTAAGGCGCAACCATGACAGAAAATCAACAACAATATGACGTATTCGCCGATGTCTACGAAATCTTGTTTGATGACAGTCTATACCTATCTTGGTTTACCTTCGCCACAGAAACCATGCAGGCCTTCGACAAATTCATAGAGGGCCAAGACTATTGGTTGGACCTTGGCGCAGGTGGCGGTCAATTCGCTATTTTGATGGCCCAAGCAGGTTATCCTATCAAGGGGCTAGACCTATCTGAAAAAATGGTCGCTGCAGCCAAAGCGAACGCTAAGGAAGCTAAGTTAGACCTTGAATTCTGGCAAGATGACATGACCACATTTGAATTAAGGGACCAAGCAGCAGTCATTTCCTGTTTCTGCGATACCTTTAATTATCTAGCGGACGCGAATGCGGTGAAAACTACTTTTACCCATATCTACCAGCAATTACAAGATGGTGGGATTTTCATGTTCGACGTTCATTCTATCCATCAAATGAATGACATCTATCCAGAAACATCCTTTGTCGTTGAGTGGGATGACGCCGTATTTACCTGGACATCAGACCAGTTCCGTGGCGAAAATACCATCGACCATACCATTAACGTATTCGTTCAAAACACAGACGATAACAACTACCAACGGTTTGAAGAAATGCACTACGAACAGACCTTGCCTATTGAAGCTTACCAGGAAATTTTGACCCAAGTAGGCTTCAAGAACATCCGTGTCACAGCAGACTTTGGCCAAGACGCACCGGATGAGAGTTCTAAACGTATCTTCTTTTCAGCGCAGAAATAAGTAATGTAAACACTTTGAAAAAGGGGTGACCCTATGCAAGCTGTCGGAATTATTGCCGAATGGCATCCGTTCCATAACGGACACGCCCATCAGATCAAAAAAGCCAAATACCAGGCCGAGGCCGACCTTGTAATTGGCGTCATGTCTGGTAACTACGTTCAACGTGGGGAACCAAGCCTAGTATCCAAGTGGGCGCGGGCAGCCGTTGCTTTGGAGAACGGCTGTGATTTAGTGGTTGAGTTACCATTTTGGTTTGCTACCCAACCAGCTGACTACTTCGCTGAAGGCGGGGTAAAAGCTTTGGTGGCCCTTGGTGCATCAGCTATTTCTTTTGGGGTTGAAGACGACCACTTTTCTGATTATGAACAATTGGCCAAATGGATGATCGCCCACCCTGATCAAGTAGCGGCCGCTGACCAATATGTAGAGAATTTAGACAACCGTTCTTTCGCTGAAAAACGGATTGCAGCTATTCAATATTTGCAGGCGACCCATCTAGAAATTACGGATTTAAAGGTCAACTTTAAAGAAAACGCCAATACCTTACTGGCTTTTGCTTATGCTAAGGTCAATGCCCAGCTACAGACGCCTTTAAAGATGGTGCCGGTCAAACGGATTGGGGACAACCATCGTTTAAATGCCTTAAATGAAGGCCAATTAGACCAAGACACTAGTCTTTATACGTCTGGGTCAGCCATACGTCACTACCTCTTTTCCAAAGATTTAAAGGGTCTTAAAGAGTCGAATGAATTGGAGAAGATGGTGCCTAGTGATATGGCTGAGGCTTTATGTAAGGCAGTTGAGGCGGACCTGCTGGTGTCGTGGACGGATTTATTTCCCTATCTGCGCTATCGTTTGTTGACGGCTTCTAACGGGGAGTTAGGGGGTATCTATCAGATGGTGGGTGGTATGGAAAATCGGATGGTTGAGGCGATCAAGCAGGTGGATAATTTCTATGATTTTGTGGACCGGGTGAAGAATCGGAATTGGTCGGCAAATCGGGTGCAAAGGACGGCTTTGATGGTGGCTTTGAATATTCAAAAAGATGAGATGCAGGCAGTGCTTTCACCTAGTCATCGACAGCCTTTGATGTTGCTTGGGGCGACTGAGAAGGGACGGGCTTATTTGAAGACGGTTAAGGCGGATTTGAGTGGGGCGGATAGTCTGTGGCAATTGGTGAGTCGTGTGGACCAGACGAGTGAAGAAAAATGGCCAATGTGGTTGAAGGTTGACCGGATGTATGAAATACTAAAACCACAAATTGATACACAAAATTTCAATCATCCGCCAATATTTACGAAATAAAAAAAGGAAAGGGAGCAGAGGAAAAATAGTTTACTTTTTGATGGAGACCTAGTAGTATGGGAAAGTACGTTTCATCCTGTAAATATGACAGTCAAAAAGTGATAATGAGTTTAATTTAATGACCTTGTCAAGGAAAAAACATTGACAAATAAGTTTAAACTTAGTATAATTTTTCTTGTTGCTTATTAGGTGGTCAATAATGAAATGGTCTATTCAAGAGTTGCGTCAAATCGCATCCCAACCAATGATGATTCAAGAATCAGTCGATATGAAAGAGCAAATGAAGGCAGTAATACCTGAGTTGATCGACATGTCACCTGTTTCAGTTGATGGTATGGTTCTCTATGAAGAACATACAGTATTGACACAATTACGATTAGCACTAAAAATGACGATGCCATCTACACGGTCTTTAGAGCCGGTAGTGCTGGATCTACAATTACCAGTTTCCGAACGTTTTCTTGAAGACGGTTGGGAGACAGATATTGTCGATGAAGAACACGTTGTTCAGTTATCTATGGATAGCTACACGTTAGATTTGCGAGAATCTATTCGTGACAACATTCTTCTAAATCTACCAATTCAGATTTTGACTGAAGAGGAAGAGGCTGACGATGCGTTTCCTGAAGGGAATGACTGGCGAGTTGTAAGCCAAACAGAGTTTGAAGCTGAACGTGATGAAGAGGAAGTTATCAATCCTGAATTCGCTAAACTTCAAGATTTGTTTAAAGATTCAGAATCGTCGGATGAAGCATAATTGATATTTAATTAGGAGGTGTAATGATGGCAGTACCAAAACGTAAAACGTCTAAACAAAGAAAAAACAAACGCCGTACACATTACAAGTTAGAAGTACCTGGAATGAACGCATGCCCTAACTGTGGTGAATTACGTAAATCTCACCATGTATGTGCAAACTGCGGTTTCTACGATGGTAAAGATGTAATGACTGACGCAGCAGCTGAATAATTTTATTTAGCGCAAGATTCATTGAGGATTACTGCATAGTTGATATGTGGGAAACTAAAATGTTTACTTTGATTATATATAATTAAAAGGGCATTAACCGCTTTTGGTTAGTGCCTTTTTTGTTTTCCTTTTTTAAAGGGAAAATCAATCTAGACATTTTTAGCCATCTTAGCTAGTATTAATGGATGACATACTTATGGTTGATATAGAAAATAAAGGAAAGGTTGACGATTATGGCTTTCAAATGGAGCGAAATACTGTTTTATCTACTACCCATCGTGAGCTTATTACTTGTAGGCACAGTAGGAAAACCTTACCTCTACTTTAACAAGCGGATTAAATTTGCACCGATTGATGTTGTTTTTCCTATTCTTTTGGTTTGCCTCCACTTTATCTCCAAGGATTTATTGTTCTTTTCAATTATTCCCCACTTAGTGGTTGTGATTTCCTTGTTGGCGATTGGTATTCTGGTTTGGCGACTTGTGAAAAACGAAGAAGTTATTGTTAAAAAATTCTACCGAATGCTTGTAAATATTGCTTTCTCCATTACTTTCATTACTTATGTGTTGGTAACCGTCTGCCGAATTATTCAAGTAGTGACAATGTAAACATTAGCTAGTCATCAATCTCTATTATGTAGAAACTTGAAATTCTTAAAAATATACAAAAAAGAAGTTTTGAACTTGTTAAAAACAGGTTCAAAACTTCTTTTTTGTGTGAAAAAATCCCGCAACTACGCCTTTTCCACAAAAAGTGCAAAAAATAGCAAAATTTTGGGGAAATGTGGTGAAAAGTGGGGAGATATGGTAGACTTATACCAATAAAGGCTAAGGTTAGGCACATAGGGTGATAAATGATGTTGATGGGAGAATTCCAACATAATATCGACGCCAAAGGGCGAATCATCATTCCAGCTAAATTACGTGAGGACTTAGGCGCTAAGTTCGTAATTACGCGTGGTTTGGATGGGTGTGTTTTTGGCTATCCTTTAGAAAATTGGGAGAAAATTCAAGAGAAATTGAAACAATTACCGCTAGCTAAGAAAGAAGCACGTGCTTTTACACGATTTTTCTATTCTGCAGCGGCTGAAGCTGAAATTGATAAACAGGGTCGTATTAATATCCCATCAACCCTAGTAGACTATGCCAGTCTTGAAAAAGAATGTTTGGTCTTAGGTGTTTCTGACCGTATTGAAATTTGGTCGAAAACAAAATGGGAAAGTGTTTCTTCTGAAATTGAAGAAAGCTTTGAAGAAATTGCGGAAGACATGTTAGATTTTGGCCTTTAATTAAAAACTTAAATTAGAAAACTAAATGTAACAAATTTTGAAGAGATAAAGAATTATAGAAGAAGAGGATGGCAGAAGAATGGCAGATGAATTCCATCATATCTCAGTGTTGTTAAACGAATCAGTAGACGGATTGGCAATCAAACCCAATGGTATTTATGTTGATTGTACTTTGGGTGGTGCTGGACATAGTTCTAAAATCGCAGCAGCCCTATCTGACGAAGGTCGTTTAATCGCCTTTGATCAGGATTTAGTGGCCATTGGCAATGCCGAGAAAGTATTGGCAGCGGAAATTGAAAGTGGCAAGGTAACCCTTGTCCACAATAATTTCAGACATATCCAGTCAGAACTTGAAAAAATGGGTATTACTGGTGTAGATGGTATCTTGTATGACCTTGGCGTGAGCTCACCGCAATTAGATGAGATTGAACGCGGATTTTCATACCACCAAGATGCACCATTAGACATGCGTATGGACCAAACCCAAGCATTAACAGCAGAAACCATCATTAATGAGTGGGATTTCAATGATCTTGTACGTATTTTTTACCGCTACGGAGAAGAAAAATTCTCTAAACAAATTGCCCGTAAAATTGAGCAAAGAAGAGCGGATCATCGTATTACGCGTACAGAGGAATTAGTGGACATTATTAAGGAAGCGATTCCGGCACCAGCCCGTCGTAAGGGTGGACATCCGGCTAAACGGATTTTCCAAGCAGTGCGTATTGCAGTCAACGATGAGTTAGGTGCGATTGAAGATTCATTAGAACAAGCCTTGGATCTATTAAATATTGGTGGGCGAGTATCTACAATTTCCTTCCAATCATTAGAAGACCGCATTGTGAAACAAATGTTCAAGGACGCATCAACAGGCGATGAATTACCGGCGAATTTACCGGTGATTAATGCGGATATTGAAGCCCCATTTAAATTGGTTAATAGAAAACCAATTTACGCCAGTGAAGAAGAATTGGCGCATAACTCACGCGCACAAAGTGCCAAGTTGCGTATAATCGAACGCATTAAATAGACATTTACACAACTTTAGACCAACAAGCAAAAGGAAGCCAACCAATAGAAGGGAGCAGTATTTATGGCAATATTTCTACTACAAGACCAAGTAAATATTAAAATGAATGCTATGCCGGCCGAAAGAGCCATTCCAAATATTCCGGCTTACCCAGAAGAAAGTCAACATGCACAACCAAAGCGGAATATGACAACTCTTCCGGCGAGTATACCGGCCAGTAAAAGTAGACCAAAAGTAAAATTCTCACTGATGCAAAAAATGTTGATGACAGTAGCCTTTCTATTTATGATTTCAGGACTATTAGGGGTTACCATTATGCGTGCTAACGTGAATGCAGCATCACAGCAGTTACAAGAAGTACAACAAAATGCAGAAGATTTAGGTGTTCAAAAAGAGAACTTAACCCAA
The DNA here is from genome assembly GCF_001053265.1 of Carnobacterium sp. 1290_CSPC. Lineage (NCBI taxonomy): Bacteria > Bacillati > Bacillota > Bacilli > Lactobacillales > Carnobacteriaceae > Carnobacterium > Carnobacterium sp. 1290_CSPC. The sequence continues at coordinate 112,532 of NZ_JVVG01000024.1, read as the reverse complement.
GAAGTCCACGAATTATCTAACTACTCACGAGTGGTAGAAATCGCTGAAGAACAAGGGTTGAATATGAATGAAGAAAATATAAGGAATGTGGAATAATGAAAGACAGTAAAAAACTCAAAAAGAATCGCAAAAAAACAATTAGAGCGATGATGGGATTGGCAGGTTTTTTACTACTCATATTTGGCATTCGTTTAACACAAATAATGGTTTTTGGGACTGTGAACGGTCAAGATTTATCGGAGCAGGCCCAAAACCTCTATGATAGAAGTAGCATATTGTCAGCACAACGTGGAACCATCTATGATGTAGGTGGAAATCCATTGGCAATGGATGCTACTTCTTATTCATTGTACGCTGTTTTAACGGATGAATGGTCTGAACCAGAGGACCCGCAATATGTAGTGGATAAGAAAAATACTGCTCAAGTCTTGTCGCAATATATCGACCTGACGGCTGATGAAATCTTAGAACGACTAAACACTCAAGATGCTTCTCAAGTAGAGTTTGGTACGGCAGGGCAAGACCTGACATACGCTGAGATGAAGGCTATTGACGATCAAAATCTACCAGGTATTATGTTTAATGAAACGCCAACTAGAATGTATCCAAACGGCGTCTTTGCCTCTCATTTAATTGGGTATGCTGAGTATATGGAAGCTGGCACTGCTATCGATAGTCGTTTAACCGGCCAAATGGGCTTGGAACTGTCTATGGATGGCATCCTAAAAGGTACCAATGGTCGTAAATCTTACCAATCAAGTTCGACCAATGTTGAGTTAAGTGGAACAGGTCAAGTGGAGGAAGAAACTACCGATGGGTCTGACGCATATTTAACCTTAGATTCACGACTACAAACTTATTTAGAAACCTTGATGACAGAGGTTTACGAAAAATATGAACCAACGTCAATGACAGTTATGCTAGTTGAACCAGAAACTGGAGAAATTGTTGCAGCATCACAAAGACCAACCTTCAACCTAGAAACAAAAGAAGGTATCGACGATATGTGGCAAAACTTACTAGTTGAAAAAGCTTATGAACCAGGATCTACGATTAAAGTATTAACTGTAGCAGCAGCCATTGAAGAAGGGGTATTTGACCCAGATTCATTCTACGATTCAAGTCCCGTAACTATGGGCGGTTCAACGATTGCCGATTATAACGGAATTGGTTGGGGTGTGATTACCGAACTAGAGGGGTTATCACAATCATCAAATACCCTGATGATCCATTTAGTAAAAGAGATGGGTTATGACGTTTGGGAATCTTATATCCGTGAGTTCGGTCTACTGCAAGAAACGGGTTCAGGATTTGCCAACGAAGCAAGTGGGTCAATGAACTATGATTATGAAGCAGATAAAGTAACGACTGGTTTTGGACAAGGGATTTACGTAACACCTTATCAAATGATGCAAGCCTTCACCGCAATTGCTAACGACGGGAATATGATGAAATTACAATTGGTTAACCGTTATGAAGAAGATGGGACCATGCAAGTTGTTGAACCAGAAGTAGTTTCTTCACCAATTTCAAAAGAAACTGCCAATAAGACCCTTGAATACTTACAATCTGTTGTTTATGCAGATACAGGTACCGGGGCCGCTTATGACTTAGACGACTATACAGTATCCGCTAAGACAGGTACTGCTGAGGTCTTCAACCTTGAAACCAACACTTATGAAGCAGGGTTAACCAAATACTTATACTCTGTAGTTGGATTTGTCCCAAGTGAAGATCCGCAATATGTCCTCTATATCACAGCGGAACAACCGAAGAACTTGGAAACAACCGCAAGCGATATGATGACAAAAATTTATACACCACTATTAACTAGGGCCCTAGAATATAATGCCTTAGGTGATAGTGAGTCAGTTGTGACGGCAACCGTCCCTGATGTGTCAGGATTAACTGTCGGAGAGGCGCAACAAAACTTATCAGATGCTAGCTTCGTCAATGTAGAAGTGATTGGTGATGGGGAAAAAATCGTCAGCCAAACCCCTGCAGTAAACGAGGAAGTGTCTGTTACACAACCAATCTTCTTGATGTCTGATGATACAAATCCAACCATGCCAGACTTTACCGGATTGAACGCGTCAGCTAGTCAAGCGTTAACTTCATTACTTGGTATTGAAGTAGAACTTGAGGGTGAAGGCGTCGTTGTTGGGCAGTCGATCGCAGTAGGTGAACAAGTCAATAACGATAAGACGATTGTGTTACAATTAGCTGAGTCATAAACACTTAAAAACAAGGAACATAAATCTACATTAACCTATAAATATAAGGGAAGAGAAAGGGAAAATTATGGTATTACTATTTATCACGACACTAGTGTTAACGCTAGTCGGTATGCCGTTTTTCATTCAATTTATGCGTGAAAAACAATTCGGACAAGTTACAAGAGATGAGGGACCAGCTTGGCATAAAGCCAAATCTGGTACCCCAGCAATGGGTGGGGTCGTTTTCCTATCCGCAGCCCTAGTCGGATTATTGATCTGGTCTATTCTTACTGGGCAATGGCACAGTGAAGTTTGGTTGTTAGTTGGGACAATGATTTTCTTTGGTGGTATCGGATTTGCCGATGACTTCTTAAAGATTTTCAAGAAACAAAATGAAGGTTTAACTTCACTGCAAAAATTGATTTTACAAATTGTGGGTTCAGCGCTAATCGTATTATTAATGCGTGTGATTACCTTCCATGTGTCGATTCCATTTCCATTTACAACAGGCATTACAAACGTCTTATTCGTCTTCGTCTTCTTATTACTATGGATCACAGGATTTTCAAATGCCTTCAATTTAACGGACGGACTTGACGGCCTATCATCAGGTCTTGGTGTCATCTCATTCTCAACTTATGCACTGATTGCATTTAGAATGGGTGAACGCGGAATTGGGGCCTTCTGTATCGCTATAGTTGCCGGATTATTAGGGTTCCTATTTTTTAACCGCAAACCAGCTCGTATCTTCATGGGAGATGCCGGGTCACTAGCTCTAGGTGCTTTATTAGCTGTTATTTCAGTAATGTTAAGCAACCCTTGGTCATTACTATTGATTGGATTCGTATACGTAGTTGAAACAGCTTCAGTTATCATACAAGTCACTTCATTCAAATTGACCGGTAAACGTGTCTTCAAAATGTCACCAATCCACCATCACTTTGAAATGATTGGTTGGAGCGAGTGGAAGGTAGATATTATCTTTTGGGCAGTCGGTTTAGTCACAGCCATCATCGGCTTATTATTCTTTTAATTTAAATTTTTACTAAAGGGGAAATCATTATGGAAGCATCACAATGGCGCGAATCAGTTCGCAATAAAAAAATATTAGTACTCGGACTTGCAAAGACTGGTGTTTCAGTCGTGCAACATCTACAAGCACTGGGGGCAATTGTTACTGTCAACGACTTTAAACCCCTTGAAGAAAATAAAGATGCCCAATCCCTTATCGAGGAAAATAACGCCCGTGTTGTTGCTGGCGGTCATCCCGTATCACTATTAGACGAAGACTTCGCCTTTATGGTTAAAAACCCAGGTATTCCTTATAGCAACCCAATGGTCGTTCGCGCGCAAGAAATTGGCCTACCCGTCTATACCGACATCGAACTTGCAGATAAGATGACCGATGCCACAATCATTGGTATCACTGGTTCTAACGGTAAAACAACAACTACTAGCCTAGTTGGCGAAATGTTAGGGAAAGCAGATTCACTTACAGGTGAAAGCTACATTGGGGGGAACATTGGGATTCCTTCATTAGACATCGCTTCAAAAGCTGAAGCAGATGACCGGTTGATTTTAGAATTATCTTCCTTCCAATTAATGGGTACAGATGCATTTAAACCACACATTGCAGCCATTACCAATATTTACGCTGCCCATTTAGACTATCATGGTTCAATGGACGGTTATATTTCTGCAAAATGGCAAATCACTGCCAACCAAACTGTAGATGACTTCTTGATTTTAAATGCCGACCAAATGGACGTATTTGGCGACCGAGCGACAAAAGCAACAGTTGTGCCTTTTTCAGCGACCACTATTCAACCTGACGGTGCTTGGTTTGATCAAGATAGCCAAAACTTTATGTGGCATGATGAAATTGTCTTCAATAGAAAAGATTTCTTCCTACCAGGACACCACAACTTAGAAAATATGCTAGTGGCCGTTGCTATTGGTAAATTACTAAGAATTTCAAACGAAGAAATCAAAAACGGCGTATCTGCCTTCCACGGCGTGAAACACCGCCTACAGTTTGTTGCTGAAATCGACGGTCGTCGTTTCTACAATGATTCAAAAGCGACAAATAACGATGCCTCCATTACAGCCCTTGATTCATTCAGTCAAAAACATGACAATGTCATTTGGTTAGCGGGCGGTTTAGACCGAGGGAATGAAGTGACTGAATTAGCAGATCATATGGACCGTGTGAAAGGTATGGTTGTATTCGGACAAGCAGCAGATAAATTTGCTGACCTAGGACAAAGTCAAGGTTTAACAGAAATTGAAAAAGTAGAATGGATCGAAGAAGCTGTTAAAGCAGCCTTTGATATGTCAGCACCTGGTGACACCATTCTATTGTCACCAGCTTCAGCTTCTTGGGACCAATACCCGAACTTTGAAGTCCGTGGTGACCGTTATATCAAAGCGATTGAAGACTTAGGTAAATAAATCAATTAGCGAGAAAAAGGAGTTTATTATGCGAATTTTACTTTCCGGTGGTGGGACTGGGGGGCATATCTACCCAGCCTTAGCCCTAAGAAAACAAATTTTAGCGCAATATCCGGATGCAGAATTTCTGTATGTGGGGACTGAAGGTGGATTGGAATCAAAAATTGTGCCTAATGAAGGGGTCGATTTCAAAACTATCCAAATTCAAGGGATCAAACGGTCATTGTCTTTAGATAATGCTAGGACAGTTTATTACATGTTTGATAGTATCCGTAAGGCAAAGCAAATCGTCCGCGATTTTAACCCGGATGTAGCGATTGGTACAGGTGGTTATGTCTGTGCGCCGGTTTTATTTGCAGCTGCACGTACAGGTGTGCCAAGTATTATCCATGAACAAAATTCCGTTGCCGGCATGACCAATAAGTTTTTAGCGCCTTTTATGGCAAAAATAGCTATTTGCTTTGAGGATGTAGCGAAAGATTTTAAACGATACGCGAACAAAGTAGTTTTCACAGGCAATCCGCGTGCCCAAGAGGTAGCGTCTATTACAGACAAGGCAGATTTAACTGCTTATGGTCTAGAAAACGGCAAGCCAACAGTATTGATTTTCGGTGGTAGTCGTGGCGCTTTACGAATCAACGAAACTGTTAAAGAAGCTATTCCATCATTTATCGAAAAAGATTATCAAGTATTGATCGCTTCAGGGGATACTTACTACGAAGAATTTAAAGAAGCATTCTCTGACTTTAATGAGTGGGATAATGTACAAATTGTGTCCTATATCGATAATATGCCCGCCTTGTTCAATACCATTGACCTAGTCGTGTGTCGTTCAGGCGCAACAACTATGACTGAATTAACAGCCTTAGGGACGCCATCTATTTTGATTCCAAGTCCTAATGTAACGGCCAACCATCAGGAAATGAATGCCCGCTCGCTAGTGAAGCATGACGGAGCCCGCATGATTTTAGAAAATGACCTTAATGTAAATGTTTTATTAGATGAAATTGATGGCTTGATGGCTGATAAAAATGAACGTGCCCGGATTGCGGCGAACGCCTTGAACCAAGGGGTGCCAGATGCGGGTGACCGTTTAATCAAGATCATCGAAAGCCTTGTGAAATAGGAAGTCCTTTTTCCAAATAAATAGATAGAAAGGGGGCGTGATGATGGATTGGGAAGAAGAACGTATTCGCCAAGAGCGACGCGAGAGAAGACGTCGTTTGCATGAAAAATTAGCTGAAAATGCTCGGACAGATGTCGCCAGAAGGCAAGACAAAAGTGCTAATAAGTCAAACCAAGATGCAGTGCAAAATGGTGTGGATAGCAGTCGTCAAGACGAAGACCAGGACCAAGCTAAGCTTGAAAAGAAACAAGCAGCGTCAAATAAAAATAAACAAAAAAGTAGCAAGCAAAAACCTGTGAAGAAAAAAGCAAAACAAAAAGCCAAGTGGCGATTGCCTAAATTCAATATAAAAGGCAAAGCTAATTCGAAGAAACAAAAGCAAGGTCAAGCCGGCAAGCGAAAGCAGCAGGTGACAAGTAATCAGGGGATGCCTCCAGTTAAGAAGGTACAAAAAAGTGAACCAACTAACTGGAAGAAAATGGTCCTATTATTATTACCATTTGTAATTGCATTATTTGTGGCTGGTTACTATGCTTCCCCGCTTAATCATGTGGCTTCAATCACTGTTGAAGGTGTGGAGGATACAGAAAGCATGAATTTATCTCCCCTAAATGAAGGGATGTCGGTGACGGATTTGAAAAATTCCAAGGGTGAGGTGGAACAAGCTATTGTAAACCAAAATCCTTCGGTCAAGTCAGCAACTGTGAATGTATCGGATTGGAATAAAGTAGCTGTGAACGTGTCAGCCTACCGCCAATTGGGCTACATCCAGATTGCGGACTTTTTCTACCCTTTACTAGAAAATAATGAAATCATCGATACACCACTGCCATCACTTGAAAAAGAGTTACCCTTATTTGAAGGTTATGATATTGCCAATGAAGATCAAAAAGCCAAGCTAACAGAAACGGTTAAGGCCCTATCAAGTCTGTCAGATGATATCATTCAAAAAATTTCCTTAGTGACTTATACAGGTGATGAAAGTAATACTGACCGGATTGCCTTACAAATGGTTGACGGGAATGTGGTGAGAGGGTTCATTAGTTCAATTGGTGACCGGATGAGTTATTATAATGGTATTGCCAGTCAATTGGACGGGCAAACGGGACTAATCGATATGGAAGTAGCTATTTATTTCACTGAATTAAATGATGGGAATAACCCTTACGCTTTAGAAGAAGATAAAAAGGCTTATGATGAATCGGTGGCTGCAGAATCAAGTGCAGCGAGTGAAAGTGAAGCTAGTGAACTAGATGCTTCATCAACAGATTCAGGGAGTGAGACGACAGATAGTTCAACTACTGAATCAACTAGCGGGTCAAATGCTTCATCAGCATCATCTAGTGAAGGTAGTCAGGTCGAAAGTACTGATGCACAAGCAGCATCTTCTAGTGTAGAAACGGATGCAGCAAGTGGCAATTCAGTTGTTGAATCAGTGAGTGAATAAAGTGGCGAAATCATGTGAAGGCAATTAAAAACATTTGCGTGTAGGAAAACGTCATCACATTGACAGACCGTGACTATGTCAACAATTTCTATGAGGAAGTAGCGGTAATTCCGTTGGTAATTGGTACCGTCTATGTTAAAATAGTAACGATACGATTAAATATTAAATTTTCTAGGAGGTTTCAATAAACATGGTTCAGCCAGAAATTTTTGCAAGTTTAGATATTGGAACCACTTCAATAAAAGTAGTAGTTGCAGAATATGTTAACCAACAAATTAATGTTATTGGAGTAGGTCATGAGCGCTCACAAGGACTCAGTAGAGGTGTGATTGTAGATATTGACAAGACTGTTGAGTCTATCAAGCGCGCGATTAAAAAAGCCGAACAAAAAGCTAATTATACGATTAACGATGTCATTGTAGCTGTCCCAAGTAATCAGGTGAACATCGAACCTTGTTACGGTATGATCGCTGTGTCAAATGACAACAGAGAGATTACAGATAAGGACGTCAAAAATGTTTTAGCGGCAGCAAAAGTTCGTTCAGTACCAGCTGAAAGAGAAATTATTTCAGTGATGCCGGAGGAATTCATTGTTGATGGCTTTGACAACATTAAAGACCCACGTGGCATGATTGGTGTAAGACTAGAGTTATACGCTAGCTTAGTCACTGGTCCAAAAACACTCGTTCATAATATTCGTCGTTGCGTGGCAATGGCAGGTTTGAATATTCGTGACCTAGTTGTTCAATCTTATGCAAATGCATACGCTGCGATGAGTAAGAGTGAACGTGAATTTGGGACAATCTTAATTGACATGGGTGGCGGACAAACAAGTGTGTCTGTATTCCACGATGATCAATTGAAATTTGCAACGGTTGACCACGAAGGTGGGGAACTTGTTACAAAAGATATCTCGACTATATTGAATACCTCAATTGAAAATGCTGAACAAATCAAATTAGAATATGGCTATGCCCTACCTAAAGATACGAGCGATTCAGAATTCTTCCCAGTTGAAACAATTGGTAAGGTGAATCCAGAACGTGTGAGTGAACATTACTTAGCTGAAATTATTGAAGCTCGGGAACGTCAAATATTCGAAACATTGAAAAAACCTCTAGATAAAATCGAAGCCTTTGCCTTACCAGGTGGTACTATTGTGACCGGTGGGGCAGCATCATTACCTGGTGTTTTAGATTTAGCTGAAGAAGTGTTTGGCCATGAAGTGCGTTACTACATTCCAGAATACGTCGGCTTGCGTAACCCAATCTTTACCACAGCGGTTGGTTTAATCCAATATGTGGCGCAATTAGATGACATTCATCACTTAGCACAAGATAATGGGCAACAAGTACAGGTCGCACCAACTACTCGGACTAGTCAACCAACTGTTGCGCCAAAAGAGCCAGTTGCTAGCACAAAGCAAACAGAATCAGTTGACAATTACAAACAAGTAAAAGATGATAGTGCTAACGATAAACCTAGCGTATCGCCTTCTAATAATGAACAAACCTATTATGAAGAAAGACCAGCTAGCCAATATGATGAATTAAATGACGAAACTGAAGCGGGCGAAGAAGAAAGCCCAGTTGATAAAATTAAAAATTTCTTCAAAGACTTTTTTGTTTAATTTAATTACCAGGAGGATATAAAATGGATATGGAATTCGAATACGAAAACATGGATATGAATAACGCATCAATCAAAGTAGTTGGTGTTGGTGGTGGTGGTAACAACGCTGTTAACCGTATGATCGAGGAGAACGTACGTGGCGTTGAATTTATTGTTGCAAATACTGATACACAAGCTTTGAAAAACTCAAAAGCTGATATTAAAATCCAACTTGGACCTAAATCTACTCGTGGTTTAGGTGCCGGTGCTCAACCAGAAGTTGGGGCTAAAGCTGCTGAAGAATCAGAAGATCAAATCCGCGAAGCATTACAAGGTGCTGACTTAATCTTCATCACTGCCGGAATGGGTGGTGGTACTGGTACAGGTGCCGCACCAATCGTAGCCCGTATCGCTAAAGAAGAAATCGGTGCGCTAACTGTAGGTGTTGTGACTCGTCCATTCACTTTTGAAGGACCAAAACGTGGTCGCTCAGCTGCTCAAGGTATCGCAGAAATGAAACAACATGTGGATACTTTAGTAACTATCTCAAACAACCGTTTATTAGAAATCGTTGACAAGAAAACACCTATGCGTGAAGCATTTGGTGAAGCTGACAACGTATTACGCCAAGGTGTTCAAGGTATCTCTGACTTGATTACTGCACCTGGTTACGTAAACTTAGACTTTGCTGACGTTCGTACAGTAATGGCTGACCAAGGTACTGCTTTAATGGGTATCGGTGCTTCTACTGGTGAAAACCGTACAGCTGAAGCAACTAAGAAAGCTATCTCATCTCCATTATTAGAAGTTTCTATTGATGGTGCTGAGCAAATCCTATTAAACATCAAGGGTGGCGACGATTTAACGCTATTCGAGGCACAAGATGCAGCGGATATCGTAGCAGCAGCTTCTTCTTCAGAAGTAAACATCATCTTTGGTACTACAATTGCTGAAGACTTAGAAGACGAAGTTATCGTAACAGTTATCGCAACTGGTATTGATACTGAAAAACGTCGCGATGAAAAACGTGCTAAACGTTCTGGCGGCCACTCTGCTTTCCAACAAAGTTCAGGTCGCGATTTCGCTAACCAACCAGACAACTTTAAAGAAAAACAAGTGACTGAACGTCGCCAAGAAGAAAACCGCGACATCTTCAACGACTTCGATAGCAGCCGTTATGAAGATTCAAACCGTTCACGCAGAACTTTTGATGACGCACCATCTGCACCTGTAGAAAATGATTACTCATCACACAACTCAGATGACGATGAATTAGATACACCACCATTCTTCAGAAAGCGTCGTCGTTAATATGACAATTCGCAATAACGTGCAGTCTATTGAAGGCATTATTGCAAATGCACAACAATCATCAGCGTTATCATCAAATGATGTGACGCTGATTTGCGTTTCTAAGTACCATTCAATAGATGAAGCAAACACAGTATATGATGCAGGCGTGAGACATTTTGCAGAAAATCGTCCAGAAGGCTTCCAGGAAAAATCTGCTGCTATGGCAGACGATATTGTATGGCATTTAATTGGCACCTTGCAAACCCGTAAGGTCAAAGATATCATTAATGAGATCGATTATTTCCATGCCCTTGACCGGTTAAAACTGGCCAAGGAAATTGACAAGCGGGCGGACAAGGTTATCAAATGCTTCCTACAGGTCAATGTTTCTGGCGAGGAATCTAAGCATGGGATTGCACCAGCTGAGCTTGATGCCTTTATCGAAGCAGTGGCGGAATTTCCTAAAGTAGAGATTGTGGGCTTGATGACAATGGCACCAATTGACGCGACGGATGAAGAGATTCACAATTATTTTGCCAACTTGCGTCAATTAAGAGATCAAGTGCAAGCTTTGGGTAAAGACTATGCACCGTGCCAACACTTGAGCATGGGGATGTCAGGTGATTATCCAATTGCAGTCGCTGAGGGCGCTGATTTTGTCAGAGTAGGTTCAGCTATATTTAACACAGAAACCGAGTAAACGGAGGAATCCAATATGGGTTTTAAAGACTATTTTGCAAATTTCTTTGACAATGATGATGATTTTGAAGACGACTACTATGAGCAAGAGACGGTAGATACTAGTGATTCAAAGTCATTTGAAGAGCCAGTTGCTGAAAATCCAGCTAAAGCTGCTCAAACTAGTCAAGCACAATTTACATTTGAACAACCAACTAAGGAGCAAAACAAAACGATGGCAAACGATGCAACGCGAAATAATGTAGTGAATTTAAGTGAGTCTCGTAAAAATGTGGCTACTGTAGAAATTTTTAAACCACGCATTTTTGCTGAGGCTGAGCGAATCAGTCAATCATTATTGGGCGATAAATCAGTGGTCTTAAATCTGTCACAAATGTCAGATGAAGATGCACGTCGATTTATCGATTATATGACAGGCGTTGTATATGCCGTGAATGGGGACTTACAACGTGTAGCAACTGACGTATTTATTGCCGTTCCAGAAACTGTACAAATTGAAGGTTTGTATGAAGAATATACAAATACACATGGCAAAGCATCTCGCGACCGTGGCAATATTTGGGATCGAGAGGGTGAAAGTCGTGAATAGTTTAGTGAACATTCTTCAAGATTTAATCTATGTCTATACACTAGTGCTAGTAGTATATGCTTTATTATCTTGGTTCCCAGGAGCTAGAGATTCTAAATTTGGTCAAATCATTGACCGACTAGCATACCCATATTTATCATTCTTTGATAGTATCCTACCTAGTTTAGGAGGCATTTCATTTTCAGTGATTGTGGGCGTTCTTGTCCTACAATTAGCTTCTAACGGCTTAAATATTTTACGCTAACCATAACAATAACTTTTAAATCAAACGGGTGGGTCTAGGTATCTACCCGATTTTTTTGTATAATAGAACCAAGCAACTGATAGAAAGGGATGGACAACTCTTGGCAAACTATGAAGTTTTACAGCACTTTCAACCAGACGAACATGCCTTTGTTGAAAAAGTGACGGACTGGATGAATCTGGTCTTAGACCAATATGCACCGGTAGTGACCCCGTTTTTGAATCCAAGAGAAGTGGCCATTGTATCAATGATCATTGGCCAAGACGATGAAATTCATTATGAATTTTTCGGTGGCTATCCTAATGCGGAGAACCAACGGTGTGTACTAGCGCCGACTTATTACGAAATTCAACCGGCTGATTTTGAAATTACCCCATTTGATATTCACTATGCCAGCAAGTTTAATACTATTGAGCACCGGCAAATACTAGGAACTATTCTAGGTCAAGGGGTTGAACGTAACCGTATCGGAGATATTATCCAGGCTGGGGAGAAATGGCAATTCTTCGTCGACGAGAAAATCGCCGATTTTCTTAGCTTTGAAATGGATAAGATAGGTGGTTCGAAAGTCAAGCTGGTGAAAATTAATCATTTTGACCAAATTATTCAACCAAAATCTGACTGGCAACCCATGGAAATCACACTTTCTTCATTAAGATTTGATACTATGATTTCAGATGGATTTAGAATTCCAAGAGCGAAGGCCAAGTTACTGATTGAGGGTGGCGCTGCTAAACTCAATTGGGCGCAAGTGCAAGACGCGAAAAGGCTATTAAATCCAGGGGACATTGCTTCAATACGAGGCTATGGCAGATTGAAATATGTGGCTACCCAAATGGAAACCAAAAAGGGTAAAATTAGAGTAGCGATTGAGATCATCAAAAACAAATAGGAGGCTCATTTTATGCGCGCATCAGAAATTAAAAATATGAAATTTAAACAGAAAATCTCAGGTTACGGTAAAACTGAGGTAGATGACTATTTGAATAAAGTCCGCGTCTCAATGCAGAAGTTAGAGGACCAAAATAAATCTTTACAAGACCAATTAAACGAAGCGAATAAAGAAGTAGATGCTGCCCACCGCAAGGAAGCGACAGTTAACCGTTCGATTTTTGTGGCCCAAGAAGCAGCTGACCGTTTGCGTGAAGAAGCGTTAAATGAAGCCTCTTTAATTGTAGAAAGTGCTGAAGAAGAAGCCCGTCGCTTGCTTGCTGAAGCTGCTGAGAAAGCGGCTGTTATTAATACGGAAACAGATAATCTACAAGAAGCTGCTCGTACTTACTTGCACCAATCTTTTGGTATGATTTTACAAGCCAAAGATATGTACGAAGACCCACGTTGGGAGAACTTATTCTTTGAAAAACCAGTTGGTGATGTGCCGACGCCACAATTAGATGAAGTGGTGAAAGATTATGATCTACCAGTACGGTCAAATAAAGGGGAAGCAATCTTTGAGGCAGCTGCTGAAAAAGCTGAAAAAGAACAACGTAAAGAAGAGTTCTTTAACAATGATATTCCAGCTATTGCGCCAGTTTTTAGTGGTTTTAAAGACAGTGAACCGGTAGTAGAGGAAGCAGAAACAAGTGCTGTAGCAGAAAATGCTAGCGAATCTGTAGAAACTGCTTCATCAGAAAATACTGGTTCAGAAAATACACCTGATGCGGCTGAAGAAACACAAGTGGTAGCAGCTGAAACTACTGATCAAACTGATACAAACCAACCAACAACTGACGCGGAAGATGTGACAGACGAACTGGTACAATCCGAGTCAACAGAAGCTGATTTGACCAATGCAGCAGATAAATCTGAAGAATAATCAGGAGTATTTGCGCGACAAAAGTTGTTTTTACAATATTTTTATAGTAATATTATGACGTATGGAAATAGAACACGTAGAGTGGAACACAATAAATAACGTAATTTATCGAAAGAGAATCTATGTTAGCTGCGAATTAGAGCGAGAAAAGTTATTTATTATCATCCAGGAGTAGTTTGTTGAACAGGTAATGCGTTATTGCCCAAGTAGGTAAACCGTTGACTGCGATAAAGTTATTGAGTGTATACCGCATTATTTGTGGTATACAAAATCTGGGTGGTACCACGGTAGCTTCGTCCCTTTTGCGGATGGGGCTTTTTTTATTTCTAGGAAATCGATGAGGAGGCATTACGCGATGAAAATGAAAGAAACATTAAATTTAGGAAAAACAAAATTCCCAATGCGCGGTAACTTACCTGTTAAAGAGGTAGAGCGCCAAGCTGAGTGGAACGAAGAAGACGTATACGCACAACGTCAAGAAAAAAATAAAGATAAAACACCATGGGTCCTACATGATGGCCCACCATATGCAAATGGGAACATTCATATTGGACATGCCATGAATAAAATCTCTAAAGATATTATCATCCGTTCAAAATCTATGTCTGGCTTCCGGTCACCTTACGTACCAGGCTGGGATACGCACGGTTTACCAATCGAGCAAGCCTTAACCAATTCAGGTGTTGACCGTAAGTCAATGACAGTTGCTGAATTCCGTAAATTATGTGAAGAATACGCTTGGAAACAAATTAACGGCCAACGTGATGACTTTAAACGTTTAGGTGTTGCTGGTGACTGGGAGAACCCATACTTAACATTAGCACCAGAATTTGAAGCGCAACAAATCCGTTTATTCGGTGACATGTATGAAAAAGGCTTGATCTATAAAGGGGCTAAGCCAGTTTATTGGTCACCATCTTCAGAATCTACTTTAGCTGAAGCTGAAATTGAATACCAAGACGTTGAATCACCTTCAATCTACGTAGCCTTTAAAGCACGCGATACAAAAGGCAAATTACCAGAGAATGCAGAATTCATTATCTGGACAACAACACCTTGGACTATTCCATCTAACATGGCTATCGCTGTAAATCCAAACTTTGAATACTCAGTAGTCGCTGTTGCTGACCGTAAATTTGTGGTTGCAACTGACTTAGTGAATAGCCTAGCAACGGAATTAGAATGGGCAGATTACACAGTTGAAGGCGAACCAGTTAAAGGTAATGACTTGGAGTATATGGTTGCTGAACATCCATATTACGACCGTGACTCATTGCTAATCTTAGGTGACCACGTAACAACTGAATCAGGTACTGGTTTAGTCCATACGGCGCCTGGACACGGGGAAGATGACTACTTTGCGTCATTGAACTATAATTTAGATGTTCTATCACCATTAGATGACCAAGGTCACTTTACAGATGAAGCACCAGGTTTTGAAGGTGTCTTCTACGAAAAAGGTAACGAGATTTCAATCGAAAAAATGAAAGAAAATAATCGTTTACTAAAACTAGATTACTTCTCTCACTCTTACCCACATGACTGGCGTACGAAAAAACCGGTTATCTACCGTGCAACACCACAATGGTTCTGTTCAGTAGAAAAAATTCGTGAACGTACTTTAGACGTCATCGACAATGAAGTGAAATGGTGGCATCCATCTGGTCAAACACGTATCTACAACATGATCCGTGACCGTAAAGACTGGGTAATTTCACGTCAACGTGTTTGGGGTGTTCCATTGCCAATCTTCTACGCAGAAAATGGCGAACCTGTATGTACACCAGAAACAATCGAACATGTAGCCAACCTATTTGACGAATTCGGTTCAAATATCTGGTTTGAGCGCGAAGCGAAAGACTTATTACCAGAAGGCTTTACGCACCCAGCATCGCCAAGCGGTGAATTCACCAAAGAAATGGATATCATGGATGTATGGTTTGACTCTGGTTCATCTCACCATGGCGTATTACGCACACGTGAAGACCTAACATTCCCGGCTGACATGTACCTAGAAGGTTCTGACCAATACCGTGGTTGGTTCCATTCATCACTATTAACATCAGTCGCAGTAAACGATGAAGCACCATACCGTTCAGTCCTTTCTCAAGGATTCGTTAACGATGGTGAAGGTCGCAAGATGTCCAAATCAATTGGGAACACAGTGTCACCAAACGACGTCATCAAACAACGTGGGGCAGACATTTTACGTCTTTGGGTATCTTCAGTAGACACTTACTACGATGTCCGTATCTCTGACGATATCTTAGGTCAAGTTGCTGAAAACTACCGTCGTATCCGTAATACTGTACGTTTCTTACTAGGAAACTTGTATGACTTTGATGTGAAAAAAGATGCAGTTGCCTATGAAGATCTAGCATCAATTGACCAATACATGATGAACCGTCTAAACGAAATGGTGCGCAATGTACGTCATGCTTACGATACTTTCGACTTTATGACTGTCAACCATGAAATCACCAACTTCCTAACTTTAGATATGTCTAACTTCTACTTAGACTACGCTAAAGACGTTGTTTACATTGAATTACCAGAATCAGCAAAACGTCGTAACATGCAAACGGTTATGTATGCAGTAGCTAAAGCCGTGACGACTTTACTGACACCAGTTATTCCACATACAACTGAAGAAATCTGGACATACCTACAAGAAGAGGAAGCATACGCCCAATTAGCTGACTTCCCTGAAGTAGTGACTTATGAAAATGCAGACACTTTAGAAGAAAAATGGTCTGCCTTTATGGCCTTGCGGTCTGATGTCAACAAATCATTAGAAACGGCTCGTGAAGAAAAAGTGATTGGTAAATCATTACAAGCGAAATTACATATTTTTGCCAATGAAGAAACCAAAGCATTACTTGATAGTGTCGGAGAAGAATTAGCGACATACTTGATGGTATCGCAATTAGAAATCCATGACCTTTCAGAAGCTGGTGCAGATGTTACAGCTTACGAAGGTTACAGCTTAGCGATTGAACATGCACATGGTGAAACATGTGACCGTTGTCGCGGGGTTTACGAAGAAGTTGGTACAATTGAAGCAGCACCGCACTTATGTGCACGTTGTGCTGACATCGTCATCAACCACTATCCTGAAGCTTTAGTTGAAGAGGAGAATTAAGATGACCTATTACGGATTTGTAAAGACTTTTAATGAAAAAGAAGGCTTTGGATTTATCGAGTTACCAGATTTTCCAGAAGAAGATGATATCTTCGTGCACTTTTCAGCTTTACGGCACTTAGACCAAACTTCATTAGAAGTGGGTCAAAAGGTACAGTTTGAAATTGCCCAAGGAAAACGTGGGCCTCAAGCAGTGAATATTGAATTAGGCTAATGATAGCTAATTGAATAATATAGATAAAGCGGTAGCGATTAGACACTAAGTCTTAGTCGCTACCGCTTTTGACTTCCTCGTCAAATGGGTCAGAGGATTGTTGAAAATAGGGTATAAAAAAAGGGCACTGAACCGTTTGATTCAGCGCCCTTAATTGAATGTATAGTTAAACTAGTTTAAACGTTTTAAGACAAAGTTTAATACTAAGATTAATACGATAGCTCCGATTAGTGAAGGGATCACTGCGTATCCACCAATTACAGGACCAAAGTCTTGTAAGAAAGTAGATCCTACCCAAGAACCTAACATACCACAGATAATGTTACCGATAACGCCACCTGGGACATCTTTACCTAGGATTGCACCTGCACCCCAACCAATAAGTCCACCGACGATTAAAGACCATAACCAGCCCATGATAATTCCTCCATTTCATTTTGTATTGGACGTTTTGTCCATATATATAGTATAACATATGTGCTAAATCAGATGAAATGATAACACCTTAAAATGTTCATTTTATTTTTTTTGACTACCATTAAGTAAATGTTGTTTTAATTCATTCTCCATTTGTACCATTTCACGTTCAGCTTGTAGACGTTTTGCCCGTCCTTCTTCTTGAATTTGCATGGTCTCAGTAATGGTATCAATCAGGTTTTGTTGTGAGTGTTTCAAGGTTTCAATATCTACCACACCACGTTCAGACTGTCTTGCTGTTTCTAGTGATGATTGTTTCAACAATTCAGAGTTTTCTGTTAATAATTGGTTAGTGGTATCTGTCACAGCGATTTGGGCATCCAAAGCATCTTTTTGACGGTATAGGGATAATTGGATAGCGATTTGGTTTTTCCATAAAGGAATGGCTGTATAAATAGATGATTGGATTTTCTCAGCCAAGTTTTGGTTGGCATTTTGAATTAAACGAATTTGTGGTGCTTGTTGGATAGTAATTTCGCGTGTTAGCTCCAAGTCGTAAATCCGTTTCTCAAGACGGTTAATAAATTGCTCTAAGTCAGCAATTTTTTGGATGGTCATTTGATCGTGTTCGCTCGTAACTTGATCTTTTAAGGCAGGTAATTCTTCTTGACGTAGTCGTTCTGCTTTAATTTGAGCAGCAGCGATATAGACATTTAAGGCTTCAAAGAATTCTAAGTTTTGTTGGTATAAACTATCCAGTTGCAGATTGTCATTTAATAAACCATTCTTTTGACGGGTTAAGTGGCCAGCAATTTCATCTATTTGGTAGCCAACTTTTTGGTATTTGGCATTCATTTCATATAAAGAGGCCTTTTGTTTCTTAAACCAACGTTGAATGCGATTTTGCTTTTGGTTGGTTAATTGACTTGGGTCCGTGTCATTTAAACGGGCTAATAATTCCCGTAACTGTTCTCCGACAACGTCTAAGTCCTGGTTTTGAACTTGGGCGATAATTTGGTGTGAGAAGTCACCGATTTGTTTTTGGGCCATGGCACCATATGAAACGATGGATTGGCTATCGCTAGCATCAATTTTTTCTGATAAGGCTTTAGCTTGGTCTTGACGGTCTTTAGATAATTGCTGGTAGATCGTCTGTTCCATACCAGTTTCCTCATCGGTATTGGCTAAGTTTTCTAAGGGCGAATTGGCTAAAGTCGCATCTTGGAAGGGGTTGGCGATTAAATCATCTACTGATTTAGAAATATTATCAGATTGCTTGTTTACTGGTTGATTTTTGTCTTCTTTCATCAAGGTTCTCCTTTACTCAGGGTCATTAGTGAAGCTATCGAATGAACTTTGCCCTTGTTGGGCTAAGTCTGCGATTTCCTCACGTAAATTAGTCAACTTTTGAATTTTCCGTGGCGATTTATCCATTGCTTGATTAATGGCCGTATATTGTTCAAGTGCGCCCTTTAAATTTGGGAGCACATGATATAGGAAATCGGTCGCCTGGTTTAGACGATCTGGCGCTTGTGTAATGGCTTGGAAATAACTTTTCAAGACTTTGCTTGTATCATAACGTTTAAATACCATATTTAAATGGGTATTGTAGTTTTCATACCCTAAGATTGTTTCGATAGTATCCAAGGCTTCAGCCATTTCGGACCGGAAAAAATGAATCTCTTGGTCAGTTAAGTCAGTTTCCTCATAGATGGCCTTTCTTGATTTGGGTACCCGTCTTGGTTTATATCTTTCACGGTTACTTTGATGGTCAGCGATATTGGCCGTGTAAATATTACTGATTACAAAGACTAAGAAAGATAGTGCCAACACCCAGAAAGTAATTTGGTAGTAGGGGGTACCAAATACAAACAATAGAAAAATGATTGTCACGTTCATCGGCCAGTAAAAAGGATATTGACCAATTTTTGCGATGTATTGAAGCGGGCGGTTCATGTTTAGTCACTCCTTTGATTGATTTAACTTTATTATAGTGGACCAGGGGTCAATCAACATCGGCCTCTAGTCTTATTTAAAAATAGTAGCTTATTCCTATACAATAGAAGCAAGTTGAAAATGTAAATAAATCCCTAAAATTTCGCCTTTTAGCCCATACTGTAGATAAAAATGCTAAAATGAAGTGGAGTAGCCACCAAAATTAAAAGCAGAATCACAGTAAATATACATATACATATAAAGATAAAGTACGAATATAATGTTTAAGAAAGGGTGACCATGATGACATTTGGTGAAAAAACAATTAAAAAAGAAACCTTATACGAAGGAAAGATTCTAAACTTAGAGAAGCATCAAGTCCGTTTGCAAAATGGTGAACTTGCAGATCGTGAACTCATTTTCCATGGACCGGCAGTCGGTATTTTCGCCTTACGGGACGATAAAATTGTATTGGTCCGCCAATTTAGAAAAGGAATTGAAGCAGTCAGTTTAGAGGTGCCAGCTGGATTAGTAGATCCTAATGAAGATTTATTGGTGGCCGCTAAACGAGAATTTGCGGAAGAAACAGGGATGGCTGGTGAAAATTGGCAGCAACTAGACGGCTTCTATGTGACGCCAGGTTATAATGATGAATTCATTCAAATGTATGCCTGCCAAAACGTTACTGACTTACCAGAGCCACCCGCACAAGACGACGATGAAAATATCGAACTCGTATACCTAGACTTTGGTCAAGCGAAAGCAGCCATTGCCTCAGGAGAGATTTCCGATATGAAGACCATTTACGCCATTCAATATTGGCAAATTTTAACATTACAAGGATAGTAGGTGACATATATGACGCCAGATGAAGAACCACAATTAACACGTGCCCAGTACCGGGCCTTGAAAAATAAGATCGACCACACCGACAAAACGGTTAGTGAAGTTGCGGACGAAATTCAAGAAAGTAAGCGACCCAGTCAATCAACGACATATAAAGCGGCTCGTGATGCACGTCACAAAAAATCAGCAACCTTTAACCGGGATGCAACTGATGGTAGTACTCATGTCTTTAAACGTGATGAAGACTTCGATGCGCCAAGGAAATTTTCTGCGGATATGCTCAACCAAGCTCTTTATGAAAAGAAAAGTCAGCAAGCAAAAGCTCGTCAATCTGACCGGGCATCTAGACCAGAACGACCAATGACAAATAGAACAAATCCAAATTTTTCTCCGACAAGCCAAAGACCAACCGACCAGTATTCTAACGGTCAGGGTGCTTGGACCAACCAGGACGACCATGTGGTGACCGCTGCTAGAACGTCGACGCCGCTTGCGGAAGAACCTTCAGTAGAAGAGACTACTAAGGAAAATAAAAAACGGCTGTCATTTAGAGAACGCCTTTTTGGCCCTTCTGAGGAAGAAGTAGAGGATGAAAGAGATGACGAAACATTAGTAGACGATAATGAAGGAAGTGACCAATCACAACAAGCTTTTTTCGGTGCAGGAAATGCTGAAGCGAATCCGGATAAGGCAAATCAGTTTGGTCAACATGCAGGTCAATTGGATGCGGATGCTAAACAAACGGACAGAGAATCTAGAAAAGGTAAGTCCTTTTTCGGGCCAACTAAAATTGATCGTTTCCTAAATATCGCGATTATCCTGTTAACTCTAGGGAGTATCATTTTGACCATTATCGCTTTTTATGTTTAATCAAATTAAATCAATTTAAATGGAGGAGAGTATATAATAGATGAAAGTAGCAATTATTTGCCCAATGGAAGAAGAAATTGGTTACTATAAAGAACACCTAGGCCTAAGTGTTAGTGAAATTGTTGGGTCAACAGAAGTATGGACAACATCGTACGAAGGGCACGAAATCATTGTAGCCCGTTGCGGGATTGGGAAAGTAAACGCCGCAATCGCGACAACACTTGTTGCCCAAACGAACCCAGATTTAATCATCAATACTGGGTCAGCTGGGGCCCTTGCACCAGACCGTCAAATTGGGGATATTGTCATTGGGGAAGCGACGATGTACCATGACGCGGATGCCCGTGCATTTGGTTATGAATTAGGCCAAGTGCCTACAATGCCAGCCCGTTATAAGGCGCCAGAAAACTTAATTCAAGGCTTCTTAGATGCTTATCATGAAACAGATTTAAATGCGACAACCGGATTGATCTTAACAGGAGATCAATTTATTGCCGATACTGATAAAGTGAATGATTTATATCAGACATTTAGAGGGGCGCAATGTGCTGAGATGGAAGGAGCTGCTGTTGCGCAAGTAGCCCACCAGTTTGGTGTTGATTGTATTGTCATTCGAGCAATTTCTGATACCGCTCAACAAGACGCTAATGTGGTCTTTGATGAATTTGTGGTGACGGCAGGGCAAAATGCCGCTAAAGTGACTCTGAACTATTTAAAACATTTAAATTAAGTTATCATTGACGAAGGCCAAGAATAATGGTATGATGGACTGCGTGTAAAATAATGCAGCAAAATTGAAGCAAGCTCGTCAACATTTCAACCACTGACAACCGTCAGTAAGCCAAGTAGTCTGCGGCTGCAGAAGACGAAAGCGCTAAGGTGAAATGCACGAATGCGGTCAATTTAAAAGGTTATTTTACTCCAAAATTTTATTTTTATGGAGGAATATATAATGTCTCGTTTTACAGGATCTAACTGGAAAGTTTCTCGTCGTTTAGGTATCTCAATTTCAGGTACTGGTAAAGAAATCGCTCGTCGTCCATACGCACCAGGTGAACATGGTAATGGTCGTCGTGCTAAATTATCTGAATACGGCTTACAATTACAAGAAAAACAAAAATTACGTTTCATCTACGGTATGAACGAAAAGCAATTTGCTAACTTATTCGTTCAAGCTGGTAAAATCAAAGAAGGTAAACACGGTGTTAACTTCATGATCTTACTAGAACAACGTTTAGATAACGTAGTTTACCGTTTAGGTTTAGCGACTACTCGTCGTCAAGCTCGTCAATTAGTAAACCACGGTCACATTACTGTAGACGGTAAACGTGTTGATATCCCATCATTCCGCGTTCAACCAGGGCAAGTAATCTCTGTACGTGAAAAATCTAAAGATGTTAAAGTAATTAAAGAAGCAGTTGAAGGCTTATACGGTCACGTACCTTACGTACAATTCGACGCTGAAAAATTAGAAGGTTCTTTAATTCGTTTACCACAACGTGACGAAATGAACCAAGAAATCGACGAATCTCTAGTCGTTGAATACTACAACAAATTAATCTAATTTTAGATGACTTGTTAGCAAAAAGGTCGGGACATTGTTCCGGCTTTTTTATTTGCTGTAGAGATGGATACAAACCAGAAAGATAGTCAGATTGAAACGATGGACGTCATTTTGTTAGAGAAATTGTATTTTGGGAAAAAGGTTTCAGCTGGAAACTGTTTAATCGATTGATTTGAAATGCAATTTTAATATAACGCATATTTTTTTTGTTTGAATTATGATAATATAGGGGTTAAATAACCTTTAAAAATTTTTATAAAATATCAACGGATAGAAGGAGGCGTGCGTGTGCCGTTTTTAATAGCATTGTTAATCTTAATTATATTGGTATTACTTGGTTACGGACTGATTTATTATTTAGGACGTAAACAAACTCAAGCCAATATTGAATTAGATGAACAAAAACAAGAGATCATGTCTACTCCGGTAGCGGACAAACTATATACACTGCGCAACAAGAATGTTTCGGGAGCAACGCGTAGAGTATACGAGAGTGAACAAGCCAAGTGGCAAACCATCACTCGCTTTCGTTTACCAGAGATCGAGGCAGCATTAGTTTCTGCCCAAGATTACACGGATAAATACAACATCGTTAAAGCAAGAAGTGTTGCTGACGAAGTAGAAACCATCCTAGAAGAAACGAAGGATGAAGTGAATGGCATCAACGACCGTTTAACTGAAATATTAGCCAGTGAAAAAGCATCTGAAGACAAGCATGAAGAAACTTACGAGCGCTACGCAGCCTTACGTAAACAATTGCTGGCACACGGCTATAAATTTGGCGATGCCCTAGAAACCTTAGAGCACCATTTAGCTTATATCGAACTTGATTTCACTAAGTATCACCAACAAATGAATGATGGTGATTTCATAGGCGCTCAAGAGGTATTGGTACAAATCGATGCTGACTTGAACGAATTAGAGCAAATGATGGAAAAAATTCCGAATTTGTATAGCAAGTTAAACGAAGAATATGTGGAACAAGTGGCCGATATGCAACAAGGTTTTGCACATATGGAAGAGGAAAACTTCCACTTCCCTATTGATGTTGATATTCCAAAAGAAATTTCTGCCTCTGAAAAGAAAGTAGCTGAAGCTAAAAAGGCTGTGTCAGATGCAGACTTGACCCAAGCTTCTGAACTAATGGAAGCTGCTGGGGTACAGATCGACCATACTTATACTTTGATGGAGAAAGAAATTGCTTCAAGAGAGTATATTGGGAAAAACCAAGGTGCTGTTCAACGCCGCTTGGAACAAGTAACACAAAGCAACCGCTATGGGGCATTAGAAATTGACCGTGTAGCGCAAAATTACATATTATATGACAATGAGATGGGTAAAATGCAAGAATACGCTGATCAAATTGAACGGCAAAAAGACGTGTTGAAAACAATAGATGACCAATTAGCAGAACACCAAATTGCTTATTCAGATATGGAAATACGTTATCGTGAAATCTATGACCAGTTAGCTGAAATTGACAAAGGTCAATCAGCGATTGTTGTGGCTTTGGCTAACCTACGTCAAAGAGAGCGTGATGCGCGCGATGACTTATACATGTTCGAACTTGATTTGCGTAACATCAAGCGTTCAGTAGAAATTCATCATTTACCAGGCTTGACTAATGAGTACTTAGATTACTTCTTCGATACAAGCGACCGCATTGATCAATTGTCAGAATCATTAAACCGTGTCAAATTAGACATGGTAGAAATTGAAAATCTAACCGATCAAATTGCTAAGGCGATTGAATACTTGGATGATGAAACTGAAAAACAAGTCCGCGCTGCCCAATTAACAGAGTCAGCGATCCAATACGCGAACCGTTACCGTCCGCAACATCCAGAGTTGAACGCGGTAATAGAACGGTCATATTATTTATTCGATAAAGAATTTTTATACGAAGATGCCTTTGAAAATATTGCCCAAGCGGTTGACCAAATTCAACCAGGTGCAAGACAAGAAATCATTCAGCAGTATGACCAAGAAAATCAAGTAGGCTAATTTTAGAAAGGACCGAGACATGTGCTCGGTCTTTTGCTGTTTTTAGTCAGTAGTAGCTATTTATCAACTATAAGCTTTAGGTTGGAAAAGGATGAATCCAGGCTATTTAGCGGGTATTTATTTTCCAGATAGAGGCTGTCAAGTTAAGGTTGGTTACTTTGGGGCCAGCTACTTGCAATTTGTGATATATGGCTATAATATGTTAAGAGTTGAAAAGGGAAAAAGGAAGGAACGACCATGTCAGAAATGATCTATTTTGATAACAGCGCAACGACGAAAATTGCGCCGGAAGCACTACAAACGATGACACAAGTCATGCAGACATATTACGGTAACCCGTCTAGTTTGCATAAGTTGGGGACTGAAGCATCAAAACTATTAAATTCAGCGCGTAAACAAGTTGCCGACTTGCTAGGCGCACAATCAACGGAAATCTTTTTCACTTCAGGTGGTACGGAGTCGAATAACTGGGCCATCAAAGGAACCGCGATGGAAAAGCTGAAATACCACGGTAACCACATTATCGTTTCAAGTGTGGAACACCCATCTGTCCGTAATACCATGGAAACCTTGAGTCAAAATGGCTTTGAGATTACCTATCTACCGGCTGATAAATTGGGGAAAGTCCATGTTGAAGATGTGGCTGCGGCGATCAAAGAGACGACGATTTTAGTATCTGTAATGGCGGTCAATAATGAGATTGGTGCTATTCAACCGATTGCTGAAATTGGTGACTTGTTAGAAAAATATCCGACCATCCATTACCATGTTGATGGTGTGCAAAGTGTCGGAACTTTTGAAAAACCATTAATCCATGACCGTGTTGACTTGATGAGTTTTTCAGCCCACAAGTTTAACGGCCCACGTGGCATCGGTATTTTATATAAGAAACAAAACCGTTTGATTAGTCATTTGCTTGATGGCGGTGGCCAAGAAATGGGCCAACGGTCAACGACTGAAAACTTAGCGGGGATTGCAGCGACTGCAAAAGTCCTCCGGATGGCTCTAGCTGAAGCCAAGGATGTGAAGGCCAAAGAGGTTGCTATGCAAGACAAATTGCGCGCTTTTTTTGCCGAACATACAGACCTTGTCCAAGTCTTTAGTCCTGAAGATGCAGCGCCACATGTCCTATGTTTCGCCTTAAAAGGTGTCCGCGGGGAAGTGATGGTTCATGCCTTGGAAGATGAGGATATCATCGTGTCTACAACTAGTGCTTGCTCAAGTCGTGCCGTCAACAATAGCTCGTCTACACTTGGGGCAATGAAGGTGGATCCAGTTTGGGCTAAACAAGCCATTCGTTTAAGTTTTGGAAAAGACAATACCATGGCTGAAGTCAACCAATTTATCGATGTATATACGAAACTAATGAAGAAATTTGAACGCATTCAATAATACGGGAGGTAATATGAAAGAATTAATTATGATTCGCTACGGTGAATTATCGACGAAGGGTAAGAACAAGCGTAACTTCGTGACAACCCTAGGCCGAAATATCCGCGAAGCTTTAAGTGAATACCCAGACATTAAAATCAACCAACAATATGACTTTATGTTTATGGAATTAAATGGGGCGCCTCAAGATGAGGTCCTTGCTGGTTTGGAAAAGGTATTTGGTATTCAAAGTTTCTCACCAGCGATTGAATTAGAGCGCGATTTCGACTCGTTAAAAGAAGCAGCCGTTAAATTAGTGAAGGCTGAAATCGCTAAAAATGGCGTGCAATCTTTTAAAGTGGCAACATCGCGTTCAGACCACAACTATTCAATGGATACAAATGATATCAACCAAGCCTTGGGTGGCTTTTTGGCGGAAGAATTCCCTGAATTAAAAGTTCAAATGAAGAAACCAGATTTAACCATTCGTGTCAAAGTGCGCGAACAAGATTTCTTGGTATCGTCAGAATGGATTAACGGGGCAGGCGGATTACCAGTAGGGACATCTGCAAATGCAGTATTGATGTTATCAGGTGGGATCGATTCACCGGTAGCCGGATATTTAGCCATGAAACGTGGGATGCGGATCACGGCTGTCCATTTTGCCTCACCACCCTATACTAGTCCACAAGCCTTGAATAAAGCGAAGGACTTAACGGAAAAACTGACGAAATTTGGTGGCTGGATTAACTTTGTGGAAGTGCCATTTACGGAAACCCAGGAAGCCATTAAAGAGCATGTAAACCCGGCTTACTTGATGACCATTACCCGCCGGATGATGATGCGTATTTCAGATGAATTGCGAAAACAATACAATGGCTTAGCGATTATAAACGGTGAATCGATTGGCCAAGTGGCATCACAAACACTAGAATCAATGTTCGCTATTAATGAAGTGACTTCAACGCCGATTATCCGTCCAGTTGTCGCTATGGATAAATTGGAAATTATCGATATTTCGCAAAAAATTGATACCTTTGACTTATCTATACAACCATTTGAAGATTGTTGTACCGTCTTTGCGCCACCATCACCAAAAACTAAGCCAAAATTGGATGATATTGCCTACTACGAGGCAAAATTAGATATTGAAGGTTTAGTACAACGGGCTGTTGAAGGTGCTATGGGCGAAAAAATTATGCCTGGATCGCGCAACAAGGAAGATTCAGACGCTTTTAGCGAATTATTATAATGTAAGGTGTAACCCTTTTGAATTGAGTTCTCCTTAACGTTATTGTTATACTAGTGATAGACTAAAGCTAATCAATCAAAGGAGGAATTAACATTATGCCAACTGTTACATTTAAAGGCGAAGTTGTAGAATTAGAAGGTACTCCGTTAGAAGTAAACCAAGCGGCACCTGATTTTGAGGTGAATGAAGTAAATGGTGGCAAAGTAAGTAAAGCGGACTTTGCTGGTAAAGTACTTTTATTATCCGTTGTACCAGATATTGATACATCTGTATGTTCTATCCAATCAAACCGCATCAGCGACTATGCTAAACAAGCTGGTGAGGGCGTAGAAGTTGCGACAATATCAATGAATACTGATGAATCTTTATCTAACTGGAAAGCTGAAAATGATTCAGATATGCGTATGTTAAACGATGCAGCAGCATTCGGTAAAGACTACGGTATCTTCTTACCAGAATTAGGCAAATTAGCACGTGCAATGTTCGTTATCGATACTGAAGGTAATATTGTTTACAAAGAAATCGTTAATGAAGTAACAAACGAACCAGATTACGAAAGTGCTATTCAAGTAGTTGACTCACTAGCGTAAAAAAATAGATAGTAAAAAGGAGGTGTGACGCTTTTGTCACATCTCCTTTTTTACCAGTATATTCAAATTGTTACATACCGAAATAGCTATATAAGGCAAATCCTAAGGACAAGACTACTGATGATAGAATCAAGATTAACATGATCCAAGTAAAGATTTTACCGGTTTTCTTGTCTTTTTTATTGTACATTTTATCGAAGCCACGTTTTTCTGGTGTATGTTTCTTTGAACTTTTACGCATATCAATACTCCTCATTTTTAATTCTCGACCATTATAACACAAAAGGATATTGCTTTCTTCCAGTATCTTCTAAATGAAATTTTTCAAGATAGTGGTATAATAAGAAATGAATTATGAATAAGCGCTAAAAATAAGCGTTAAATTTACTATGATTATGATGAGATACTTTTAAATTATGAGATTATTTGATACTATATGAGAAGGTTTTATCATCAAGTTGTTACCTTAAGGAGGAAAATAAATGACTGAAGCACATATTGGTGTTGTCGGAATGGCCGTAATGGGCAAGAACTTAGCGTTGAATATCGAAAGCCGTGGATATACGGTGGCTGTATTTAACCGTACTACCAGCAAAGCAAAAGCTGTTGTAGATGAAAATTCAGATAAAAACTTAGTTTTTACTGAGACTGTGGAAGAGTTTGTGAATTCATTAGAAAAACCTCGCCGTATCTTATTAATGGTACAAGCAGGTAAAGCAACAGATGCAACAATCAGTCAATTAATGCCATTATTAGATAGAGACGATGTCATTATTGATGGCGGAAACACATTCTTCCAAGATACAATTCGTCGTTCTAACGAAATTGACGGTTCTGGTATCCACTTCATTGGTATGGGTGTTTCTGGTGGTGAAGAAGGCGCGCTTAAAGGCCCTAGCTTGATGCCAGGTGGTCCTAAAGAAGCGTATGATATAGTTGAACCAATCTTAAAACAAATTGCAGCTAAAGCGCCTAGCGATGGCGAACCATGTGTAACTTACATCGGCCCCAATGGTGCTGGACACTACGTTAAGATGGTTCACAATGGTATCGAATACGGTGACATGCAATTAATCGCTGAAACTTACGATTTATTACGTCGTCATTTAGACCTACCTGTTACTGAAATCGCTGATCATTTTGCAGATTGGAACACTGGTGAATTAGACAGTTTCCTAATCGAAATTACAGCTGATATTTTAACAAAACATGATCCAGAAACAGGTAAACCAATGGTTGACGTGATTTTGGACCGTGCAGGTAACAAAGGTACTGGTAAATGGACTTCTCAATCAGCATTAGATGTTGGTGTACCATTACAAACAATTACTGAATCAGTTTATGCACGTTACATTTCAGCATTGAAAGACCAACGTGTTCGCGCTTCTAAAGTGTTAGCTGGACCAGAAAATACAGCATTCGAAGGCGACAAAAATGACTTCGTTGAAAAAATTCGTAAAGCTTTATACTTCTCTAAAATCATGTCTTACGCGCAAGGTTTCTACCAATACCGTACAGCGTCAGAAGAATATGATTGGAACTTGGACTATAAAGAAATCGCAGCTATTTTCCGTGCTGGATGTATCATCCGTGCAGGCTTCCTAGAAAAAATCATGGACGCTTACGAAAGCAACGCTGACTTAGAAAACATCTTATTAGATGAATACTTTATGGATATTGCTAAAGACTACCAACAAGCAACTCGTGAAGTAGCAGCAGAAGCAATTAAGTCTGGTATTCCAGTACCTGGTTTCACATCTGCCTTGTCTTACTACGATAGCTACCGTTCAGAAACTTTACCAGCGAACATCATTCAAGCACAACGTGACTACTTTGGTGCGCATACTTATGAACGGGTTGATGCTGAAGGTTCTTATCACTTATTATGGGATAAAGAAGAACAAATCGATGCTTAATTTTGGGCTTGCCCATGAATTTGTGCAGGAAATAGGGTGAAATTATGAGTGAAGAAAAAGCAAAACGCATCTTAATCGTTGAAGATGAAAAAAACTTAGCGCGCTTTGTTGAATTAGAACTTAAACATGAGGGCTATGAAACAGAACTAGCTAAGGATGGTCGTATTGGGCTTGAGAAAGCCCAAGAAGGCGACTGGGACTTAATCTTGTTAGATTTAATGCTGCCAGAGATTAACGGAATTGAAGTGTGTCGTCGTTTACGACCAACTTCAGATGTGCCGATAATCATCATGACGGCTAGAGATTCAGTTATTGACCGTGTATCAGGTTTTGACCACGGTGCCGATGACTATATCGTTAAGCCGTTTGCGATTGAAGAATTATTGGCACGTATTCGTGCATTACTTCGTCGTATTGATATCGAAGAAGAACAACAACACAGAAAACAAACGAAAGTAACTTTCCGTGACCTTTCTGTTGAAAAAGAAAATCGTATCGTTCGCCGTGGCGAAGAGATTATCGATTTAACAAAACGTGAGTACGAGTTATTGGTGATGTTAATGGAGAACGTTAACGTGGTATTACCTCGTACAGAATTATTAAATAAAGTATGGGGCTATACAACTGAAGTTGAAACCAACGTGGTAGATGTTTATATTCGTTACTTACGAAATAAAATCGATGTAGATGGTCAACCAGGTTACATTCAAACTGTCCGTGGTACGGGCTATGTAATGAGGACCCCAGAATAATGTTTAATAGCGTTTTAAATGATTTTAAAACAAAACTGCAGCACCCATTTTCATTAATTTGGAAGTGGGGCTTAGTTTTATCTAGCTTGTTTTGGTTGGCCTTGAGTTTGAGCCCCATCATTTCAAATATTCAAGAACAACGAGCGCTAGAAGAAAACTATGTGACTGAGGTTACACAAATTGACACGTATTTACAAACCTATCTAAATTCTTTAGCGTCGCGCCCAGCTTCAGAAGTGCGTGAAGGATTCCAATCACGGATTGCCATCGAAAATATTTCATTAGAAGATTACTTGAATGAACATAACGTGAAAATCCAGGTCTATAATGAAAATGGCAACCTGGTTTATAATTCAGGGACTACTGTAGATAGTTATTCAACTAATAGAACGACAGGCCGAACGAAATCGGATGAAACTGGCGACTTCCTGACTTATCAATTACTATATGATGGGTCTGACCAAATTGGGTATTATTTTGCGACCTTTGATTACCAAACAGTCGCCAATCAATTATCTGATAAACAAACTGAATTGATCATTATGGCGGGGGTTAATTTAGTCATCGCCGTTGTCGCTGGTCTTGGTGTAGCTTATTACTTTATTCAACCGATTCAAAAGATGAAGCGGTTCTTAAAGAACATCACTGCAGATAATATTGCTGACCGCCGTTTGAACGTATCAGAATACCGCGGTGAAATCACTGAAATTTCTGAAAGTATCAACCAGATGCTTGATCAAACGAGTGAGTATATTGACCAACAAATTCACTTTGTAGAAGATGTTTCTCATGAACTTCGAACACCAGTAGCCATCATTGAAGGGCATTTAAACATGTTAAACCGTTGGGGTAAGGATGATCCAGAGATACTTGAAGAGTCGCTATCAGCCTCTGTAAATGAGCTAGAACGAATGAAAGTCCTCGTGCAAGAGATGTTAGATTTATCTCGAGCAGGGCAGGTTGATGCACAGTATTACGATAAGACGACGTTAATCAATGAAGTGATTAATCAAGTTTTCCAAAACTTCAAGGTCCTATACCCAGACTTTCAATTCTTCTTGGAAAATGACTTGCGTCGTAATTATGAGATTCAGATTTACCGTAACCACCTTGAACAAATCCTGATTATTTTATTGGACAATGCTGTCAAATATTCAACTAATCGCCAGGAAATCCATATTTCTGTTGCGACCAACGCCGTTGATTATATTGAAATTGCCATCCAAGATTTCGGTGAGGGGATGTCTCAAGAAGACCAAAACCGTATCTTTAACCGCTTCTACCGGGTGGATAAGGCGCGGTCGCGTGAGCGTGGAGGGAATGGTCTAGGTTTATCTATCGCGAAAGAATTAATCAAAGGATACAAGGGTTCTATCTTTGTAGAGAGTGAACTGAGCAATGGGTCTATTTTCCATGTCCGCTTCCCAATCTTGAATACCTTAGACGAAATTTCAGCAGCTGATCGTGAACGAATTGATCAATTGTTGGAAGAAGCAGCAAATGACGAAAAAAATCAAAGATAAGCATGTAAACAGAAATCTTACGCTAACTAGTGTGAGGTTTCTGTTTTTCTACATAGATAATTTTAAATACAAAGGTAGGTATATAAGATGACTAGGAACATTGAAAGCATGACAGAAATGGAAAAGTTAGATGCAGGACTACCCTATTCTTGCTAGACAAAGAGGTCAATGGACAAAAATTGGCAGCTATCGCAGGTTGTAAGAGATTAAATAGTGTAGATACTTCTGACAGGGAGGCCTTGGATGAGGGCATCCGCAATTTATTTGGCAAAGTTGGGAAAGAACCCTTTGTGACACCTATCTTTAATTTGTGATAGTGGGGCTAATATTGGAGTGGACGATAATTTTCTAGCCAATTATAATGTGACAATTCTTGATATGGCTAAAGCGAATATTGGAAACGACGTGTTGATTGGACCTAATACAATGATTTCTACGTTAAACCATCCTATTACGCCAAAAGGGCGCCATGATCATTTAGGGATAGTCTATCCCTAACGATGTGAATTAATGTACTAAAAATATCCGCCATTGGTTATTCCTTATAATTACATACAATAAAGATATTCTTCACTAACTTTCTAATGTACAAAGTTTACTGACTTTAATCGTGAGAAAAGGAAGGGAATTTACTTAATTTTGCAACAGTAAACTTGTGTAGTAGTGTTATTAGTAGTTACTTTTTAAAAGTTCTTGATTTACAAGGATTTCTACCTCTTAAACTGTACTAGTACAATTTAAGCCATTGTACCATTTTTTTGTAAACTGAACAATATTGTACTAAAAAAGGGGTGTTTTTGGCTAATTATCGACCTCACAAAGGATATTTGTGGCAATTCATTGGAATAAGCTGTTTTAAGTGCTATTATTTCAATTGTGATATTTTTAAATCAAATGGAGGGTAATCTAAATGTCAGATAACAAAATTAACATCGGTTTAGCAGTTATGAAGATTTTAGAATCTTGGGGAGCAGATACTATTTATGGTATTCCTTCAGGTACTTTAAGTTCATTGATGGACGCGATGGGTGAAGAAGAAAACAACGTTAAATTCCTACAAGTGAAACACGAAGAAGTAGGTGCTATGGCTGCTGTAATGCAAAGCAAATTCGGCGGTAACCTAGGTGTTACTGTTGGTTCTGGTGGTCCAGGTGCATCTCACTTGATTAACGGTTTATACGATGCAGCAATGGATAACATTCCAGTAGTTGCGATCTTAGGTTCTCGTCCACAACGCGAGTTAAACATGGACGCTTTCCAAGAATTAAACCAAAACCCAATGTACGACCACATTGCAGTTTACAACCGTCGTGTAGCTTACGCTGAGCAATTACCAAAATTAGTTGACGAAGCGGCTCGTATGGCTATCGCTAAACGTGGTGTAGCAGTTCTAGAAGTACCTGGTGATTTCGCTAAAGTTGAAATCGACAACGACCAATGGTACTCATCTGCAAACAGCTTACGTAAATATGCACCAATCGCTCCAGCAGCACAAGATATCGACGCAGCAGTTGAATTGTTAAACAACTCTAAACGTCCAGTAATCTACGCTGGTATTGGTACTATGGGCCACGGTCCTGCAGTTCAAGAATTAGCACGTAAAATCAAAGCGCCAGTTATCACTACTGGTAAAAACTTTGAAACTTTCGAGTATGATTTTGAAGCTTTAACAGGTTCTACTTACCGTGTAGGTTGGAAACCAGCTAACGAAACTATCTTAGAAGCAGATACAGTATTATTTGCTGGTTCAAACTTCCCATTCTCAGAGGTTGAAGGTACTTTCCGTAACGTGGATAACTTTATCCAAATCGATATTGATCCAGCTATGTTAGGTAAACGTCACCACGCTGATGTTGCTATCTTAGGTGATGCTGGTTTAACAATCGACGAAATCTTAAACAAAGTTGACGCTGTTGAAGAGTCAGCATGGTGGACAGCTAACTTGAAAAACATCGCTAACTGGCGTGAGTACATCAACATGTTAGAAACTAAAGAAGAAGGCGACTTGCAATTCTACCAAGTGTACAATGCAATCAACAACCATGCTGATGAAGATGCAATTTACTCAATTGATGTTGGTAACTCAACACAAACATCTATTCGTCATTTACACATGACACCTAAAAACATGTGGAGAACTTCTCCATTATTCGCGACAATGGGTATCGCTATCCCTGGTGGTTTAGGTGCTAAAAACACTTACCCAGATCGTCAAGTTTGGAACATCATCGGTGATGGTGCTTTCTCTATGACTTACCCAGATGTAGTAACTAACGTACGTTACAACATGCCTGTAATCAACGTTGTATTCTCTAACACTGAATATGCCTTCATCAAAAACAAATATGAAGACACTAACAAAAACTTATTCGGTGTAGACTTTACAGATGTTGACTACGCTAAAATCGCTGAAGCACAAGGTGCTAAAGGATTTACTGTAAGCCGTATCGAAGATATGGACCGTGTAATGGCTGAAGCTGTTGCAGCTAATAAAGCAGGTCATACTGTAGTTATCGACTGTAAGATTACTCAAGACCGTCCAATCCCTGTAGAAACATTGAAATTGGATTCAAAACTATACAGCGAAGACGAAATCAAAGCTTACAAAGAACGTTACGAAGCTGCTAACTTAGTACCATTCAGAGAGTACTTAGAAGCTGAAGGCTTAGAATCTAAATACATCAAATAATCATTTGATAACATTAGATTAGTAACTAAGATTTATTATATTCAGACGAGATAAGAACAGGTTGGGGCTCTTCCCAGCCTGTTTTTGCTTATATAGAATTCTTGCAAAAATAGTTATTTGGACCATATTTCCAACCATCGTGTTCAAAATTTCCTAATCAAGCTTGATAGTTTTTCGATACTTTGATCGAGACATAATAGTTTTGTAGATGTGTTACAATTTATTTAAACAAGTTGGAGGTTTTAGCTATGACAAACAAGAAAATTTTAACCACGCATGTAGGTTCATTACCACGTCCAAAAGCATTATTAGAGGCAAATGACCGTCGTGCAAAAAATGAAATTTCAGACGAAGAATACAATCAAATCATCCAAGATTCAGTGGATCAAGTTGTTGCAAAACAAAAAGAACTTGGTATCGACATTGTAAATGATGGTGAATATGGTCATATCACATCTGGTCCAGTAGATTTTGGTGCTTGGTGGAACTACTCATTCTATCGGTTAGGTGGTTTAGAAATGACTGACCAAGACCGGTGGGCAAACCCTGAAAAAGTTCGTTCAACACCAGGAAACATTAAATTAACTTCATTTCCTGACCGTCGTGACCGTGCAATTTTCTCA
This sequence comes from Carnobacterium sp. 1290_CSPC, assembly GCF_001053265.1. Classification (NCBI taxonomy): domain Bacteria; kingdom Bacillati; phylum Bacillota; class Bacilli; order Lactobacillales; family Carnobacteriaceae; genus Carnobacterium; species Carnobacterium sp. 1290_CSPC. Next base: position 77,332 of record NZ_JVVG01000024.1, on the reverse strand, counting down.
GCTGCCTATGAAGATCCAGATTCAGGTGTTTTAGGTAAACGTAAAGCTGTCGGGAACCCAGTTTTCGCTGATAAAGTGACTTACGTTGGTCATGACCAAGTACAACGTGACGTAGATTTCTTAAAAGCTTCACTAGCTAAAAATAACTTAGATAAAGGTTTTATTGCAGCTGTATCTCCAGGTTCAGCTGCTCGTCTACAAGATAACTACTACAATGGTGATGAAGAAACCTTATTAAATGATTTAGCAGACGCATTACATGAAGAATATAAAGCAATCACAGATGCTGGTTTCATCGTTCAAATTGATGCGCCAGACTTGGCTGAAGCTTGGGACCAAATCAACCCAGAGCCATCAGTTGAAGACTTCCAAAGATGGTTACAATTACGTATTGACGCTATTAACCGTGCCTTAAAAGGTATCGATCCAGCTTTAGTTCGATTACATATTTGCTGGGGTTCATGGCATGGACCACATACAACAGATATTCCATTAGAGTACATCGTTGACCAATGTTTAGAAGTAAATGCAGCAGGATTTACTTTTGAAGCATCAAGTCCACGTCATGCGCACGAATGGAAAGTGTGGGAAAAAGCGGGTCGCTTAAAAGAAGGCCAATACATCATTCCTGGTTTAGTATCACATTCAACAAATGCGGTTGAGCATCCAGAATTAATCGCAGAACGCTTAATCCGTTTCGGTGAAATCGTTGGACCAGAAAACGTCGTTGCTTCAACTGACTGTGGTTTAGGTGGACGTTTACACGAGCAAATCGCTTGGGCTAAATTAGAAGCCCTTGTAGAAGGTGCAGCAATCGCTTCTAAGCACTTCTACGGAGAATAAATCGAGTTATTTAGCTATATAAAAAGGGTTTGTGGCAGAGCTGTCACAAACCCTTTTATGCACTTTTTAATAGCATAAGAAAAGCCCTCTGGCTAGCGTATAAAACGCAAAGTCAGAGGGCTTTTACTGTGTTATCAGTTGTTATTTACGTTGTTTGCCAGCATTACGGTTTGTTTTGCTGTCATTAATTGTTAGGCGTTTGTTTGTAGGTTCTTTCTTAACAGAATCAGTCACATCTTTACGGCCGCTAGAAGGCTTCTTCACCTTGATTGGGTTCTCAGCCATTTCTTTATCAACTTCTGCCTGGATTCTTGGCTTGAAGTAGAAAGTTGTAAATAATGATTGTAGAATTGACCAGATGGCACCTGCTAAGAAGTAAAGTGTTAATCCGGCTGGTGTTGTAAATACGATGAATCCCATCATAACTGGTGTCATGAATAGGGTAGAACGCATTTGTGCTTTTTGCTCTTCTGGCACACCTTGCAAGGTAATGAATGATTGGATCAAGTACATTACAATGGTGATAACGGCTAATACCATATGAGATTCCCCAAGTGAGATACCGAAGAATTCAGAGCTGGCAATTGGTTCACTCACGCGGATAGCAGTGTATAAACCAGAGATGATTGGTAATTGTAGTAATAATGGTAAACAACCCATACCACCAAACATAGAAACGTTATTTTCGCGCATGAATTCTTGTTGTTCAGTCGCTAATGCCATTTTCTCTTCTTGCGTTGTGGCATTTTTTTGACGTTCTTGAATTTCTTTTAAGTATGGTTGGAAAGCAGCCATCTTAATTTGTTGACGCGTTGAGCTTTTCAGCTGGTTCAGGGTAAGTGGCAATAGAATAATACGAATGGCAATGGTAATAATGATAATAGCAATTCCGTAGTTACCAGCAAACTGATCAGCAATCCATACGATAAGTTGACCAATCGGTTCTACTGTTAAGCGGTACATAAAACCATCTGGATTATTTGGATTGGCACATCCACCCAAAAATACCACGAGTGACATCACTAGCAAAATTAGCGATAGGCGTTTATTTTTTAAACGGCTTGACAATACTTCACGTCCTTTAATTTATATAGTTATTTGATTCTTGTTTAAGTGTCTTGACTAACGTTACTATTGTAGCTAATTTAGGAGGCTATTTCAATAAACCGTGCGAAATTTCACCATTTCCTCACTATTGAAGGTTTCAACGACTTGGATATTGTCGACATGGGCGGATGGGTTTTCCGGCATTTCTTTGACTTCTTCAATAAAAGCGCGCAAGGTTGCATCATCTGCTTGAACAAGAATTTCTACTGATCCATCGTTCTTATTCTCCACAGTTCCCGCAACTTTCATTCTCTTGGCGATTCTTTCCGTAAAATAACGAAAGCCTACACCTTGCACACGTCCGGTTACAACAATTCTACTTGTTTTCATAAATATCCCTTCTTTCATTATGCTTCTTTAATTATACTAGATATTATGTCGATTAACATCAGACTAAGTACTGATTTTGAATGGAATTTTTATTAAAATGAAGTGCTTTGTTTGCGTTAGGTCAAAACGTCACCAAGATGAAAATCGATCGTAAGTTTGGTATAATAGGGTGCTGATTGGAGAGTGAAGAAGATGAGTTTCCAAGTATATCAAATAGATGGATTTGACGAGCCATGGTGGTTTGAAGATGACTGGCATGAGCATGTCGTCGCTGTTGAAACGGCTGACAGCTTAGAGGAAGCAGCACTTATTTTTCAAGGTGAATCATTAAAAATGCAGGGCTTATTTTCGAAGACGCGTAGCCGAGTAGAAGGGATGCGCGCTTTCTGGCAACCGGGTGAAACGGATTGGTGTGAACCTTGTGCCAATGATGAACAAGTCTACCATAGCCTAGTCCTTTATGAGAACCAACAAGCTTTAAGTGAAGCACGCGTCAAAGAATTAACCAGTATTTTAGACAATATCAATCGCCATTCGAGCGATAAAAATCTTTTAGAAGAGGAGGGTTAGCGTGGCAAGAAAAAAGAAAAGACGGACTAAGAAACAACAAGAGCTATTCCGCATGCAATTATTTTCTGGGATTTCATTATTTTTCGCCATTATTGGAGTGTTAGAACTTGGTGCATTGGGGCGATTATTCATGCATCTGATGGAATTTTTTGTTGGGGGACTAGCCGTTCCTGTATTTATTATTGAAATTATCTTCACAGGCTGGGTGCTTGTGACAGGGCATGGACCATTAGTTTTAGGTAGAATCATGAACACGGTGATTTGGGCAGTACCTATCCTAGCCATATTAATGCACGCTTGGGATTATCTAGCCATCGCCTTATCCAGTGATGCATCTGTATTAGAGGTGACTTGGCAACGGGCTATCGCCAATTTTACCGCTGAAGGTGCCGGTCAACCATTAGGTGGTGGGCTTTTAGGTGGTTTATTATATACCTTTACCTTCTACACAGTAAGTCAGTTGGGGACCTATATTTTTGTGGGCATCGCCTTAATGATTCTATTGTGCTACCTGTTCAGTATTACCTGGTTAGATTTAATCGAAGGGCTTCAGTCCATTTCCGGTGTGGTGTTTAAGTGGTTAAGTGAATTCTGGGACACAACGAAGCAACAATTTTCAAGTTACCGTGAGGACCGGGAAAAATATAAGGCAGACCAATCTAAACAAAAAGCTAGCCGAAGTAAAGCTGCTAAAAAAGGCAAGCAGTCTGGTGAAGACCAAGACAGTTTAGAAAGCAACAACCGCATTAAACCAAAACAAGTGGATACAGACGACGAAGATGTAGTCATTGTTGGGCCAAGCGCCAGTGCGAGTAAAGGCAACCATCCAGCTGGGATCGAACAAACTTCTCTTGAAATTGGCACGCAAGCTGATGAATTACACAAGGATGAACAAGTAAATATGCAAGCTAATCCAGCCACTGATGACCAAGATGTCGATACTGAACCAGATGACGGTAAAGATATTGTCATGGATATGGCTGCAGAGCCAGAAAATCCAGAGTACAAGTTACCACCAGCCACCTTGTTGACACCAATTAAAGCGACAGACCAAAGTGGTGAATACTCTGTCATTAAAGAAAATGTCCGTAAACTTGAAGCGACTTTCAAGAGCTTTAATGTGGATGCCAAAGTCACTAAGGCTAACTTGGGACCAGCTGTAACAAAATATGAAATTCAGCCAGCGATTGGGGTAAAAGTAAGTAAGATTGTTGGTTTAGCCGACGATATCGCCTTATCACTAGCTGCTAAAGATATCCGGATTGAAGCGCCAATTCCAGGTAAATCCTTTATCGGGATTGAAGTGCCCAATCAAGACGTATCCTTAGTTTCCTTCCGTGATTCTTTCGAGCATCAACTGCAATCGGGAAAAGTGTTGGAAGTCCCATTAGGAAAAGATATTTCAGGAAACATTCGTTCAGCAGACTTGACCAAGATGCCCCATCTATTGGTTGCTGGGTCTACAGGATCTGGTAAATCAGTCGCTATCAACGGGATTATCGTATCCATTTTGATGAAGGCCAAGCCAAATGAAGTCAAATTGATGATGATCGACCCTAAAAAAGTGGAACTATCGATATATAACGGTATTCCACACTTGTTAACACCAGTTGTAACCAATCCAAGAAAAGCAGCTCAAGCCTTACAAAAAGTCGTTCAAGAAATGGAACGTCGCTATGAATTGTTTGCTGCTTCGGGCCAACGGAATATTGACGGTTACAATGACTTTGTTCATGAAGAAAACCTTAATGAAGGTACTGCGCATCCGACCCTACCTTATATCGTTGTGATTGTAGATGAGTTAGCCGACTTGATGATGGTCGCTTCTAAAGAAGTTGAGGCCGCAATTACCCGGCTAGCGCAAATGGCACGTGCAGCTGGTATTCATATGATCCTAGCGACACAAAGGCCATCTGTTGACGTTATTACAGGGATTATCAAGGCCAATGTACCGTCAAGAATCGCCTTTGCCGTATCTTCAGGAACTGACTCAAGAACCATCATCGACCAAAACGGTGCCGAAAAACTATTGGGTCGAGGAGATATGCTCTACCTACCTATGGGCGAGTCGAAACCAATTCGTGTCCAAGGGGCCTTTATCACAGATGACGAAGTGGAACATGTGGTCTCATTTGTAAAAGACCAACAAGAGCCAAATTATGTCGAATCTATGATGCCAAGTGAGGCTAACGAATCAGCGCCAGGCGAAGATTTAGATGAAATGTGGGATACTGTCCTAGAATTTGTTAAAACCCGTGAAACCGTCTCGATTTCTATGTTACAACGTCAATTTAGAGTCGGTTACAACCGTGCAGCTCGTCTAGTAGATGACATGGAACAACGCGGAATTGTCGGCCCACAAGAAGGTTCTAAGCCACGTACAGTTAACATCTTCCAAGAAAACGGCGATAAATCAACCGAGTAGGTTATGTAATAGGCCGATGCACACATTTTCCAAGTCAAAAAATGCTATACTATAATTAACATAGCAGACAGTCAACTAGGAGGGATTATTTGAATTTACCAAATAAATTAACCATCATTCGGATTATCATGATTCCAATCTTCATGATTTTCGTATCTATCCCAGCAAGTGGAGATGGTACACAAGTACTCGGCAGTCAGTGGTACTGGCAATATGTGGTGGCAGCCATCATTTTCGCAGTCGCATCATTCACCGACTGGCTAGACGGTTACATCGCACGTCGCGACAACCTTGTCACTAATTTCGGTAAATTTGCCGACCCATTAGCCGACAAGATGCTCGTTGCAACAGCCTTTATCGCCTTAGTTGGTATCGATTTAGCACCAGCATGGTTAGTTTCAATCATTATCATGCGCGAATTAGCTGTCACCGGACTCCGCCTATTACTAGTGGAAAAAGGGACGGTCATGGCGGCTGGGAGTGCTGGGAAATTGAAAACATTCACCCAGATGCTATCCATTATCTTCTTGTTAATCGGGGATTTCCCCTTAGGATTCTTGCCATTTTCAATCGGGCAAATCCTACTATATCTTGCATTAGTCTTTACCATCTATTCAGGTGTAGACTACTTCGTTAAAAATATTTCCGTCTTTTCAGACGGACTATAAACACAATTTTTAAGGGCTTCGGTTTTTACCGGGCTCTTTTTTGTTCTATAATATACAAGAATCACTATGCGCAAACGCATAAATAAAACGTATATACTAATAGGTGGGAAAAGAATGAAAGTAGAAATTATAGCTGTCGGAACAGAATTATTAATGGGACAAATCGCGAATACAAATGCGCAATTTATTGCACGAAAATTGAATGAATTAGGCTTTGACCATTACGTACAAACGGTCATTGGCGATAACCCTGAACGGTTAAAGAAGGTGACCGCTCAGGCTGAACAAAGGTCGGATATCATCATTTATACAGGTGGTTTAGGCCCTACCCGAGATGATTTAACCAAACAAACTATTTCAGCTTACTTAAATCAACCACTCATTCACGATGAAGTGGGGATGGAAACCATCAAAGCAACTTTTAAAGGCAGAATCATGACTGAAAACAATCTGGCTATGGGGCTGACTTTTCAAGCAGGGCATACTTTCCCCAATGATGTAGGGCAAGCGCTTGGTACAGCGATTGAACATGATAACCATACCTATATTCTATTGCCAGGACCACCATCTGAAATGAAGCATATGTTCAACCATTATGTAGCTGATTATTTACTAGACCAATACCAAAATGACATCGTACTAACATCTAAATACCTGCACTATTTTGGTATCGGTGAATCGCAATTAGCTGACACTATTGATGACTTGATTATGAGTCAAGAAAATCCAACAGTAGCCATTTACTTTGGAAATTTCATGGTAACAGTTAGACTAACTGCAGCTGGTAAAAATGAAGCAGAAACCAAGCCTTTATTAGAAGACCTGGCTACAGCTATCAACGACCGGTTAGCTGACTATTATGTAGGTGAAGGAGAAAACTTAGGTATCAATGAAGTTTTGGTAGAGAAATTGATAGACCGTGAGCAGACCATTGCTTTCGCTGAAAGTTTCACTGGTGGACTGGCAGCTAAAAAAGTTGTCGATGCCCCAGGAGCTTCAAAAGTCTTACACGGATCAGCCGTCACTTATACAGAAACAGCCAAAGCTGATGTATTAAATGTCCAACCGCAAACGCTGAAAACTTATGGCATGGTGAGTGCTGAAACAGCTACTGAAATGGCAGAAAACGTAAGAGACCTATATCAATCTGACTTTGGGATATCCTTTACAGGTGTCGCTGGACCGGATGACATGGAAGGGAAAGAAGTGGGGACTGTCTATATTGGTATCGCAGAAGCTGGCCAAGAAACTAAAGTTTTAACACCAGCATTAAGAGGCAGTCGTCAAAATATTCAATATCGTTCAGTCTATTCAGCTTACTTTGATATCATTAAAAAATAATAGAACATTCGTTCGCTTTTCTCTTGCTTATTCAGCAAAATAATTATAAAATAAAGGAAACGCAAGAGAACATTTAGGAGGATTTACGCATGACTATGGATAAAAACGATAGCAACCGTCAAAAAGCATTAGACGATGCAATGAAAAAAATTGAGCGTAACTTTGGTAAAGGCTCAGTCATGAAAATGGGTGAACGTGGAGATACTAGAATTTCTACTGTTCCAACAGGTTCATTAACATTGGATATTTCTTTAGGAGTTGGTGGCTACCCACGCGGTCGTATTATTGAAGTCTACGGACCAGAATCATCTGGTAAAACGACTGTTTCATTACATGCAATTGCGGAAGTACAAAAACGTGGTGGTATTGCAGCCTTTATCGATGCTGAGAATGCGCTAGATCCTGAATATGCAGCTAAACTAGGTGTAAACGTTGATGAGTTACTGCTTTCTCAACCAGACACTGGTGAACAAGGTTTGGAGATTGCTGACGCTTTAGTATCTTCAGGTGCCATTGATATCATCGTTGTCGATTCAGTCGCAGCCTTAGTACCACGTGCCGAAATTGAAGGTGAAATGGGTGACTCTCATATCGGCCTTCAAGCCCGTTTAATGTCTCAAGCATTACGTAAATTATCAGGTACCATCAATAAAACGAAAACAATCGCCATCTTTATCAACCAAATTCGTGAAAAAGTTGGGGTAATGTTTGGTAGCCCTGAAACAACACCAGGTGGTAGAGCCTTGAAATTCTACTCTACTGTACGGTTAGAAGTACGTCGTGGTGAACAAATTAAAGAGAGCGGTAGCGCAATCGGTAACCGTACTAAAATTAAGATTGTTAAAAACAAGGTAGCACCACCATTCAAAGTGGCAGAAGTTGACATCATGTATGGGGAAGGGATTTCTCAAGAGGGTGAACTAGTTGACTTGGCAGCTGAATTAGATATTATTAACAAGTCTGGTTCTTGGTATTCATATGGTGAAGACCGTATCGGTCAAGGTCGTGAGAATGCAAAACAATTCTTACGTGAAAATCCAGAAATTCGTGAAACCATTGATGGACAAGTTCGTCAACACTTCGGTTTTGGCCAAAATGGTAAATTAAGCGAAGAAGAACTAGCGGCCTTAGAAGCAAATGATGAAGCACAAGTGGCATCGTTTGAAGAAGAAACAGAATAAAATTTATTTTTAAATAGATAACCACCATGCCTTTCCCATTGAATCACTATGGGAAAGGTATTTTTTGCCATCTCCTTTGAAAAGGCTATCATGCTTTTGACTGCCGACTTGATTGACATTCATTCCACTTAAATATAAAATGAACTTATGTGCATGTAATGCATGTTTTATAATATTTTAATATTTACGAAAAAAGAACACAATTAAATAGATACGGAGGTGAAACTATGGGATTTACTGAAATTGCCTTCGCTATCATTGCTTTAATTGTTGGTCTATTGGGTGGCGTTTATGTAGGGAAGAAGTCTTTATTACAAGAACAAGAACGTGAAAAAGATGAAGCTCACATAACCGCACAAGGAATCATTGAAAATGCTAAACGTAGCGCAGAATCTGAGCGGAAAGAAATTATCTTAAACGCAAAAGAAGAATTGCAACGGTATAGAAATGAAGTAGATAGTGAAGTTAGAGATCGCCGTAGTGAAGTTAAGAAACAAGAAGACCGTTTAAACCAAAAAGAAGAAAAATTGGATAGACGGGATGCATCTATTTCTGATAAAGAAAATAAATTAAGTAATGAAGAACAATCTCTACGTGACCGTAAGAAAAAGGTTGCTGAGACTGAAAAAGCAGCAGACGCATTAATTGAAAAACGAAATGAAGTTTTAGTTAATGTAGCAGCTATGTCTCGTGAAGATGCCAAAAACTTATTACTAAAAGAGATGGAAGATACATTAGCTCATGAGAAAGCCTTATTAATTAAGAAGGCAGAGCAAGAAGCTCATGACACGGCAGATCGAGTTGCAAAACAAATTGTACTTCAAGCTATTGAACGCTCTGGAGCGGATACAGTTACAGAATCTACAGTTACAGTTGTTCACTTACCAAATGACGATATGAAAGGTCGTATCATTGGTAAAGAAGGACGAAACATCAAGACATTAGAATCCTTAACCGGAATTGACTTGATTGTTGATGATACACCTGAAGCTGTCGTATTAAGTGGATTTGATCCGATTCGTCGTGAAATTGCAAAAATCGCTTTAGATAAATTGATTGGAGATGGACGAATCCATCCAGCCAAAATTGAAGAGGCAGTTGAAAAAGCTCGTAAACAAATGGATAGTAAAGTAAGAGAAATCGGTGAAGAAACTATTTTTGATTTAGGTATTCATTCTCTTCACCCTGACTTAGTGAAAACATTAGGTCGCTTATACTACCGAACAAGTTACGGTCAAAATGTTTTGAATCACAGTATTGAAGTTGCTAAATTAGCTGGTGTAATGGCAGCAGAACTTGGTGAAGACGTACAATTGGCTAAACGCGCTGGTCTAATGCATGATATCGGTAAAGCCGTTGATCATGAAGTAGAAGGGTCTCACGTACAAATTGGTACGGAATTTGCTATCAAATACCAAGAACCTGAAACTGTTATTAACGCCATTGCTAGCCACCATGGTGACGTTGAAGCAACAAGTGTTATCGCTAGCTTAGTTGCCATCGCCGATGCACTTTCGTCAGCACGACCAGGTGCCCGCAGTGAATCATTAGAAAACTACATCCAACGATTACGTAGCCTTGAAGCTATTGCCAAAGATTATGACGGCGTTCATAATGCATACGCAATTCAAGCCGGACGAGAAATCCGTGTAATGGTTAAACCAGATGAAGTAGATGATTTAAAAGCAATTGAATTAGCACATGACATTTCAAGACGCATTGAAAATGAACTGGATTACCCAGGACAAATTAAAGTAATCGTGATACGCGAAAAACGAGCAGTTGATTACGCAAAATAGTTTACTAAAGGAGCATGCAAATGCTCCTTTTTAGTTGGTCCATTTTTGTTGATAAAGGCCAATAAAAATTATTATATCAAGGATAAATCTACCTGAGAAAACCTCTATTCACAGTGTATGACAATAAAAAACGTACAATTTTAGCTCTGCATTGTTTTAAAAAAAAGATGTGACAAATGTCATTTCAATTTGAAGTGATGGACCAAAGCCTGACCAATTAATATACCTAATGGGCCTATTTTGAAAAACATCGGTAATACTGACTTTTGACCCCCTATATAACGAAAATTATCAGCTAACAATTACACCGGTTGGTGTATCACTGCCAAGTGGGCAAAGTATTGACGAAAGTCACACGCAAGTTTTAACAGAACCTGCGCCAATTGCTAACCATCAGGCAACCGCAATAGTTGACAGCCAAATAGCCAGCCAATTGGCTACTAAAGATACTACAATCGATAGTCTTCAAGCAGAGATTACAGCACTCAAACAACAAGTGGCTTATTTAGAAGGCCAAGCAGACTTTGCCAATGACTTACTGCGAGACGTCTACAAGTCATAAATGCCAACAAGCGACAAGTATAGGGATTGATGTTGTGATTATGACATCAATCCTTTTTCATTGGCTAGGTCACCAATAATAAAGGATTATAATACAGGATTAATTGAATACAATCATGTATTTCTAAAGACTTCAACAGAAAGAAATATGTGGAAATAGGTAGATTTACGAACGGAATCTCGTATAATAAAAAGAGACGATGAATACAGAAGGTGTGAATAGATTATGACAGATAGAGTTGCTGGTTTACCTTATACTGCTGTATATAAGGGGCTAAATTTAATACTGGCGCAAGATACAGATATTGTGCCAAATATTGTCGGCCACGGTGGAATTGGGAAGTCCCAAATGGTGCGTGACTTAGCCAAACATAACGGTTTTGGTTACTTTGAAATTACCTGTTCATTACTGCAACCAGGTGACTTGACCATGCCAGTGCCTAAAGAAGACCATATCCAGTACTATTTAAATCCCCAAATTCAAGGGGCCATTACAGAAGCAGAAGCCAATCCAGACCGCAAAGTCATTATTTTCTTGGATGAATTTAACCGGCCAATCGCCATGGTGCAAGGGGAATTGATGAACCTGGTCCTACAACGTAACTTGATGGGCCAGGCCTTACCGGATAATGTGGTGATTATTACCGCAGAAAACCCATCTAGTGATGTGGAAGGTTTTGAGAACACTTCATATGCTACAAACGCCCGTGACATGGCTATTAATGATCGGACCATGCGGATTCGAATGGGTGCCAACTTAGAAGATTGGGTTACCTCTTTTGCCAAAAAGACACGCACAAGTAATCCAAGTCGGACCATGATACATCCTTTGATCACTGAATTCTTGCAGGCCGATGGCCGTCAATATTTCATTGTCATTGATGAAACAAGGGATAAAAACCCAACCCCACGTGCCTATGAACGATTATCTAACCTCCTGTACGCTTTTGAAGATGCGGGTCATGATATTTATCACCTAACGGATGACTACCTTGAATTCTTGATTGAAGGAATCGAGGGGAATATCGGGGACGAAGCAGGTCAAGTTTTTGTGACTTTCTTGAGACAGCAGCAAACAGATTTTATTAAACCAACGGAAATTGTCCAAGCGCAGGGGGCGGACTTAGACCAAGCCATCCTTGACCGCTACCGAGCGATGCCAATTGTGCGTCGTAAACGGGTAATTGAAGATTTAACGGATTATATCGTTAACCAACCGAATTTGATTGAAGACAAGCATCTAATCAGCCGTTATACAGACATTTTCGTCGCTTCTGAACCGGATGAAATTTATATTTTAATCAAACGAATGCATGACGGGCCGGATGATTCAGCTATGTCGAATTTCTACAAGGCCTTGAACCAGCACCCTGACTTTGTGGAGAAAACGTTTGACATCACTATGGCTGTGAACGCCAACCCATAAACAATAATTAGGAAGAAAGAGGGTGCCGAAGTGAGTGAGAATGCATTATTTTCCGCCTTTGAATTTGAAAATATCGAGTCGACCTTTCGGAAAATGAGAATTGCTTATATAACCTTTCTAAACCATGGTCAATACGAGGACTATGAGAAATTTGCTGACGCTCAAAATCAATTGTTGGGGATTTTGACGGCCACCCTTATGAACAATCAAGACTCGCAAAAGGGTGTAAGAGATGTACTTTTTGCGGGGATTCTCTTCCATACCGACCGAGAGATGAATGGATCACTAGCAAAACCTATTACCATTGGTTTCCGTGGCTTAGACCTGGTCATGACCATTAATCCAATCCTATTCTACCTTTATTATGAAACGCCTGAGGGGATGCTAGCGGCCATTAGACAGATGTGTTACCACGTTTTATTTGGGCATATCGTTGAGTATGATTGGGCTTTTAAAGATGAGGAATCAGCTAAAGTCATGAGCGTGGCTATGGAAGCTGAGGTGAACCAGTATGTGGATGACCTACCTGATACGGTGGTGACCTTGAAATGGGTCAAGCATATTATAGAAAATAGACTCATTTTGCCTAAAGCAGGGACCTTGTACTATTATAATGAGTTAAAAGCGGTCAAAAACGACCCAAAAAAACAGGGGCACAACCGAACAGAATCGACCTTCAATAAGATGCTTGGGTCTGGGCAAATGGACGACTTGTACAGCCAATTAGCCGGCAATTTCGATCCTAATAAGGCGGAAGAATTGCGGATTGACTCGGCCAAACAATTGAAAGAGGAAATGAAAAACAACCGGACCATGCAGCCGATAACCCCAAACAGTCAGCACGCGGACTTATACCGAAAATTGATGAACGGGCTGATCAAAGATTCTTATAGTCAGATGACTGAAGAATTAAGGTTGAAATTATCCAGTGAAGTCAAGGTCCACATCGACCAAATCACCAAACAACGGGCCTTAAACTGGCGGGACGTGATTAAACGAGGCATGGGGACGTCATTAGTGCCTTATAAAATGTCTAAAAACCGGATGAACCGCCGGCAACCGCACCGGGTAGATTTACCGGGCCGAATTTTAGATACTGCCAGCCGCTTGGTGGCCTTCTTTGATACCTCAGCCTCACAAAATGAGGAGGCTTTAGCTTATTCCCTAGGTGAATTGGCCAATATTCAAAAGACCTTGCATGCAGAAGTGTGGGTTGTTCATGTGGATACGACAGTCCAATACGCTAAGCCCTTATCCTTCCAGTCTTTGAAAGATATGGAATTTGTGGGTCGCGGGGGGACTTCTTTCGCACCGGCCTACCAGTGGCTACATGAACAAGGCTTTACCAATGAAGATACGGTAGCCATTTATTTCACAGACGGCTATGGAGACGACGACTTTGAACGCTACGGTTTTACCAATATGTATTGGGTACTGACTGAAACGGAAGTGGGGGATTCCTCACCGCTATCTACAGATGGTGGCGGAAAAGTTTTATATCTGAAAGCGGACGAGCGGTATAACCGACATGTCTTGCATCACCATAAAAAACGCCCCAATCAGTCACCAAGACAGTGATTATATCTAGGAGGTTCAAATGGATACCATCAAAATCAAGAAAGCCTTGGTAAAGGCGCAAATGGGTGACTACGCCCCTATGGTAAAAGATATTCCCTATACCACCTTTAAACAGTTGAACATTCCCTTTCAATTTAATTTCAAACAAATTGACGAAGAAATTGCAGCTTATATTGTGGCCAATGGCTATTTAGACATGTTTCCAAGTCAGATGAACCAGTTAAACCTCCTGCAAAAGGGCAACCATTTTAGAATGGAAACAGGGATTTCAAGTGACATGGACGACCAATTCCTAGCCAATGCATGGACAAAATATGAAATCATCAAGCGGGCTGACTTAGCCAATACAGCTAAAGAATCCATGATCAGCCGCACGGGTAGTCAAGTATCTATGTGGGATAAATTAATCGGCCAAGATATACCAGAATTAAAAATTCAGCAAGAAGCATTATTAGCGGAATTTGCATGAATACTCGTGTAAAAATACTAACGAATATAAAAGCTGACTAAGTCATGTCACATTGGATGTGCACTTTGTCAGCTTTTCTATCTATCATTTTGGGTTGCATTTCAATTTGTCTTGGCGCATGATGGAGGTAAGAATATGATGAGTGAGGGGAAGCGGATGGAAAAGCAAGACAGCTTACAACCGATTGTTTTAGAGCGTCAAAAGTTTGATCTCGATGACATCCGGGAGATGCATACCTTATATATTGAAGATTACCCAATTGTCTATATCCTGCACCAAGATAAGGAGACGAAATCTCGGCCTAAAGCCTATATCGGCCAGACAGTTCATATCCACAACCGGATGCGGGACCATTTAAAAAATAAGGCACGTAAAGACTTAACGGACGCCCTGTTTATTGGCCACCAAACCTTTAACCAGTCGGCGACCTTTAATATTGAAACTAATTTAATTAACTATTTTATTGCGGACAACCAATTTTCCTTGCAAAATATCAGCCAAACGGCCAACCTGTCCATGCACAATTATTATCAAAAGTCCTTCTATGACGATGATTTATTTGAGGACATCTGGGAATCCTTACGGCGTGAGGGTTTGGCCAAGGAGACAACTGATAACCTTAAAAATCGAGATATCTATAAATTATCGCCCTTTAAAACCCTGTCTGAACCACAGCGAGCTTTAAAAGAAAATATCCTCGATTATTGCAAGCGAGTTATGCAGGATATTCACCAAGAAAAAGCCGTCAAAAAGAAAGTCTATGTCATTCACGGTGAAGCTGGAACGGGTAAGAGTGTTATTTTGTCATCCTTATTCAATACCTTGCAAGAAGAGGCTCGGCAAAGTCATTCCGTATTGGCGGGGACTAAAAACTTCTTATTGGTCAACCATTCGGAAATGTTGAAAACTTACCAGCAAATCTCAGAATCACTGCCTTACCTGAAGAAGAAGGATTTCGCTAAACCGACCACTTTCATCAATAATCAAAAAGTAGAGGAAGCGGATATTGTCTTGATTGATGAAGGCCATTTATTGTTGAGCCAAGCGGATGCCTACAACAATTTCCACGGCGAAAACCAATTAGACGCCATCATGGACAAGGCCAAGGTTGCCGTCCTAATTTTTGATGAAAAGCAATTCCTGAAGGTCAAGAGTAAGTGGCAAGCGGATGATTTAAAGACTATTTTGAAGAAATACGATGCCGACGAATTCCATTTGACCGACCAGTTCCGTATGAATGCCTCACCAGTAGTCATGAATTGGGTGAATGATTTTGTTGGGCAAAAAGTGACGCCACTTCCGCCTTCTGACGACCACTTTGAATTCAAGATCTTCGACGATCCAATCGCCTTTAAAGATTATATCTACCAAAAGAATGCGGATAAGGGATTGTCACGAATTGTGTCCACCTTTGATTTTGCCCATAAGAAGAATGGCGACGTCTACCTAGTGGATGAAGCTGGCATCAACCTGCCTTGGAATACGACAGATAGTAAGGTGACTTGGTCAGAGCGGCCAGAAACCATCAATGAAGTCGGGTCCATTTACACAGTCCAGGGATTTGATTTAAACTATGTGGGGATTGTTCTTGGACCGTCGATTGATTACGATTTTAAGACCGAAAGATTAACCATCGATCCAAGCAAATATCAAGATACGGGCGGGTACAGCGGTGCTAATCGTTTTGTCAGTCACAAGGAGGCCATGGCTGCTAAAGAGCAGATCATCTTGAATTCAATCAACGTATTGATGAAGCGGGGGATTTACGGCTTGGCCATCTATGCAGTCAATGACAATTTGAAGCGGAAATTACAGAAAATGAAAGTGGAGGCAATGCAGGATGACATCTAGTATGGACAAGGTCAATCAATTTCGGGATGAGCGAAACTGGCGACAATTTCACAATGAGAAGGATTTAGCCCTATCAATCACTTTGGAAGCCTCGGAATTACTGGAAATCTTCCAGTGGAAAACGGCAGCCGAGGGTGTTGAGCATTTGGACGCTATTAAAGATGAATTAGCGGATGTGCTGATTTATGCCTACATGTTGGCGGACAATTTAAACTTGGATATTGATGACATTATCGAGCGCAAGTTGATTAAAAATAAGGAAAAATATCCAGTTGAAAAAAGCCGTAATAATAATAGTAAATAGACTGAATTATAAATAAAATCGCGACCAGCCTCATTCAAGATTGGTCGCGATTTTATTTATATATAAGTGTTTATTTTACCAAGGCCTTATTACCTTTATATAAGGTAATGATGGTCCAAACGAGTAAGGATAGGATGAAGGCCATAGTTAAAATAACTAGAACATGGGCTAAGGAAATTTGCCCAGCAGTTGGATTGTCACCGAATAAGGACAAGATCTCATCTGGTAAACCAAGCATATTTAAAACAGTTAAACCAATGACAGATACCCAACCTAAAACTTTGACGATAAGGGTATTTTTAAAGCGATGACCCATATCTTTTTCAGCGTCGGTAATCATGAGTAAGGGAATGATTGAAAATGGTAGGGCAAGGGCTAAGAAGACTTGGGAATTGTTCATCAGGTTATTCAAGGCGATATGCTCTTCAACGGTCCCTTTTTGGCTGGTATACATAACACTCAATACGACTGGGATAATGGCGATTAAACGGGTAATTAATCGACGAGCCCAAAGCGGTAATTTCATTTCAATAAAACCTTCCATAATAACTTGGCCGGTTAGGGTCCCTGTAATAGTTGAATTTTGACCGGAAGCAAGTAGTGCAACGGCGAATAATGTGGCCAATACACCTTTTGACGCTAAATCTGCTAAGACAGAATTGGCCATAAATTCTGGATTAGATAAGGCTTCATATAAACCAAAGAATGACGGGTCTTGAACGGCGCCAGTTTTGAAAACTGCAGCCCCCATGACAAGTAGTAAGGCATTGACGACAAAGGCGATCCCTAATTGAATGTTTGAGTCCCACATGGTAAACCGTACTGCAGCCGCTACTTGATCTTGATTCGCGTGGTCTATTTTCCGACTTTGTGAAATAGCGGAATGTAGGTACAAGTTGTGGGGCATGACAGTCGCACCGATAATGCCTAGAGAACCGGCTAGCGGTGTCATCCCGTTGACAGCTGGACTGGTTTGGAGGACATCACTGATTGGAACAAAGGATGCGATAATGGCTGACCAAGTTGGATTTGATAAGGCCACTTGATAAACAAATACGAATAGGATAACAAAAATCAAACAAACGACAATGGCTTCAATCTTCCGAAATCCAATGTGGGCAAGTAATAATAGGAGCAGGACATCTAAGACCGTAATGAAAACAGCAATGAGTAAGGGAATATTGAATAAGAGGTACAAGGCAATGGCTGCCCCAATAACTTCTGCAATATCAGTTGCCATAATCGCCAATTCTGTAATGATCCATAAGATGAAAGCTAGTTTTTTATCGGTCCGTAAGCGGATGGCCTGGGCCAAATCTTCTTGGGTGACAATCCCTAGTTTGGCTGCCATATATTGAAGTAGCATGGCCACAAGTGATGATAGTAAAATCACAGACATCAGCATGTATTGGAAATTTTGCCCCCCAGTAATGGAAGTTGACCAGTTGCCTGGATCCATATAACCAACAGCAACTAGGGCACCTGGGCCGGAATAGGCTAAGAGTGTCCGCCAAAATCCTTTACCGGTTGGGACTTCAACTGTTCCGTTTATTTCACTTAATGAAAGATCGCTGATTTTTCTTTTATTTTCTATACTTGATTCTTCTGCCATGGGCTACCGTCTCCTTTGAAAATTTCTTTTGCAAACAGAGTATACGCCTATAAAAGGTAAAGGTAAATATAAAAATAAGGGTAACCTAAAATAAATACATAAGAAAACCACAAATGGTTAGGGGATGGCTTGGCTAGCTAAACTTTCTTCACCTATATAGACAAAGGCCATACTCGTACAAGTCGCCAGATATGTGGTAAAATAACAGAGATTAGGAAAAGTGAAGGGATGACCTTTTTGTCACGACCTTATACGTAAAAAGTAAAGGAAAAAGATAACGTAAAAAAAGATAAAGCGAGTGAATCCAAGATGCCTCAAAAAACCAAACAAACGCCAATGATGGAACAATATAATGAAATGAAGGGCCAATATCCGGATGCCTTCTTGTTCTTTCGTCTAGGTGACTTTTATGAAATGTTTAATGACGATGCCTTAAAAGCGGCCCAAATTTTAGAAATTACTTTAACCTCGCGCAATAAAAATGCGGAAGATCCAATCCCTATGTGTGGGATTCCATACCATTCAGCCAGCGAATATATTAAAACCTTGGTCAGCCAAGGTCATAAGGTGGCAATTGCTGAACAATTGGAAGACCCCAAATTAACCAAAGGCATGGTCAAACGTGGTGTTGTTAAAGTCTTGACACCGGGGACCTATATGAATGACAGCATTGGCATGGTTGAAAACAACTACCTTTCTGCCCTAGATTACGTTAATGGCCAATACATTTTAGCCTTTTCGGATGTGGGTACTGGGGAGTTAAAAGTGACTACACTTGACGACTTTAATGCTGTTTTGACAGAATTTTCCCAATTACAATCGAAAGAATTGGTTGTTTCACAAGCTGTACCAAAAGACCAGGTAGAAGAATTACAACACCTACAATCCTTCACCTTATCACCTTTTGAGTTAACAGCTGAAGTAGGGTCGACAACAAGAGAAAGTTACAAGCAAATCCTAGCTGACATTTCGGATGACCAGGAATTGAATGGACTCTTATTACTATTGACTTATGTAAATTCTATGTCCCACCAAGCAATTGACCATTGGCAGGCGGCGACCCACTATGAAGTAGCGCATTACCTCCACATGGACTACTATGCCAAAAGTAATTTGGAATTAACCGAATCAGTTAGAACCAAGAAACGGCAAGGGTCCTTGTTAGCCTTCTTAAATAAAACAGAAACGGCTATGGGCTTTCGTTTACTAAAAAATTGGTTGGATAGACCACTGATTTCCCTACCGGCAATTGAACGGCGTCAATCCCAAATTGAAGATTTGATCGAACATTATTTCCAACGTCTTGAAATTAAAGACCTATTACATGGGGTGTATGACTTAGAGCGGTTAGTGGCAAAAGTAGCCATGGGGAACGTTAACCCTAAAGAATTACTACAATTAAACCAGTCACTAAGTCGGGTCCCAGGAATTATTGACACCGTTGACCAAATTGCAGCGGATAATGAAGATGAAAGTGTCTGGGCCAATATCCAAGGACAAATTACAGCCTTACCAGCATTAACCGATACGATTGCAGGGGCCATCAAGGAAGATGCACCGGCGACTTTAAAAGATGGGAATGTCATTGCGGATGGCTTTAACCCGCAATTAGACGAATACCGGGATGCCATGCGTAACGGGCAACAGTGGATTGCTCAATTGCAGGCGGATGAACGGGCCAAAACGGGCATTAAATCCCTTAAAGTTGGCTATAATAAGGTCTTTGGTTACTATATCGAAGTGACAAAAGCCAACCTGCATTTACTTGAAGAAGGCCGTTATGACCGCAAGCAGACCTTAACCAACGCTGAACGGTTCATTACACCTGAACTAAAAGAAGTGGAAGCAAAAATTCTTGAAGCGGAAGAACAGTCACAAGTCCTTGAACACCAACTTTTCCAAGCAGTACGTGAAGAAGTGAAGCGTCATCAAGTGACCTTGCAGGCGATTGCGAGTACAGTAGCTACTATTGATGTACTACAGTCCTTAGCGGAGATTTCAGAGACCCACCAATACGTGAAACCACAATTCATGACCGACAAACGTGACTTGTACTTGAAAGAATCAAGACACCCGGTGGTTGAAGGGGTCATTGGCCAAGATCGATTTGTGCCCAATGATATCGTGATGAATCCTGAAACAAGCATTTTGATGATTACAGGGCCAAATATGTCAGGTAAATCAACTTACATGCGGCAATTAGGACTGATTGTCATTCTGGCCCAAATGGGGTCTTTTGTACCAGCTAAGGAAGCCCGTTTACCGATTTTTGATAAGATTTTCACCCGGATTGGGGCGGCAGATGATCTTTTAGCGGGTCAGTCGACTTTCATGGTGGAAATGATGGAAGCCAATCAAGCTTTGCAACACGCCACCGATAATTCCCTATTATTATTTGATGAATTGGGACGCGGAACGTCTACTTATGACGGGATTGCCTTGGCCCAAGCCATCTTGGTCTATATCCATGACCACTTCGATGCGAAAGTCCTTTTTTCAACGCACTACCACGAACTTACAGCCTTAGATGAAAGCTTACCGCGCTTAGCCAATATTCATGTTGGAGCTAGTGAAGAGGATGGGGAATTGGTCTTCTTGCATAAGGTATTTAACGGTGCAACGGACAAGTCTTACGGGATTCATGTAGCCAAATTGGCCGGTATGCCGGGTGAATTGTTGCAGAATGCCCAAGTGGTCTTGAAGGAACTTGAAGCCAAAAATTTAAATGAAGTCAATAAGGACCAACAGCTGTCGCTATTTGATTTAGTCCATGAAGAGACGCCAGTTCAACCGGTAGACAATAGGCCAGTGGAAGCAGGCAGTCAAGCAGTGATCGACCAATTGAAGGCTGAAGATATATATAACTTAACACCGATTCAGGCCTTAAATTTCTTAGCAGAATTAAAGAGCCACTTATAAAGGATGATGTAAATGGCGATACAAGAATTACCCATTCAAGTAGCCAACCAGATTGCAGCGGGGGAAGTGGTTGAACGACCAGCCTCAGTTGTCAAGGAACTTGTGGAGAACGCGATAGATGCAGGAGCCAGTGAAATTGCGATTCACATAAAGGAAGCCGGATTACGGTCGATTCAAGTGATTGATAATGGAAAAGGGATTGCAGCGGATCAAGTTGGCCTCGCCTTTAAACGACATGCAACCTCAAAAATATATAGTTCAAGTGACTTGTTTAGAATACGGACACTAGGATTTAGGGGTGAGGCTTTGCCGTCAATCGCCTCAGTTTCAGAAGTGACCATGAATACCTCTGACGGGGAATCTTCAAGTGAAATCTATATTAAAGATGGGGAAATCATTGACCAGAAGTCGTCTGCTTTAAGACGGGGAACGTCTGTACTGGTAGAGAACCTCTTCTACAATACGCCGGCACGTTTGAAATACTTGAAGAGTTTGCAAACAGAATTAGCCCATATTACAGATATCATTAACCGTGAGAGCCTTGGACATCCAGACATTCGCTTTACCTATATCCATGACGGGAAAACCTTATTGTCAACAAATGGTAAGGGTCGGGTCAATGAAGTCTTAGCGGCCATTTACGGCTTTAGACAGGCCAAAGATATGGTAGCTATTGAAGGCGAAAACTTAGACTTTAACATTTCAGGATACGTGTCCTTACCAGCTGTCACTAGAGCCAGCAAGTCTTATATGTCCTTATTTGTGAATGGTCGTTTTATCAAAAACTATAAATTGAACCAAGCCATTTTAAAGGGTTATGGGTCTAAATTAATGGTGGGACGGTATCCGATTGCGGTCATTTATATTGAACTTGACCCGCAATTAATCGATGTGAACGTTCACCCAACCAAGCAAGAGGTCCGTATCTCTAAAGAAGATGACCTCTATGATATGATCAAAACCGGCATTATTGATGCCTTAGCCCCTGTACAACGGATTCCGGATGTATACGCATACGGTGAAGGGGACGATGGCCAATCAGTCAATAACAGCGATCCATTTGCTTCAACATCT
This sequence comes from Carnobacterium sp. 1290_CSPC, assembly GCF_001053265.1. Taxonomy (NCBI): domain Bacteria; kingdom Bacillati; phylum Bacillota; class Bacilli; order Lactobacillales; family Carnobacteriaceae; genus Carnobacterium; species Carnobacterium sp. 1290_CSPC. The sequence continues at coordinate 55,274 of NZ_JVVG01000024.1, read as the reverse complement.
TCTGGGCAAAATAACTACCGCCCTCTAAGCCAGCCAACAACTTATCTTGGCGAGCAAGCCAGTTTAGACTTCTCGGCCATTCAAAGCAGTCATGGTAGCGATAATAAGCAAGATGCCACTAGCCCTTTTTCAGGTAATGGTTTCTCTAATGTTTTTGATGAAAATGTTAATGAAGAGGTCAAACAATCTGTCCAAGTGCCGACTTACTTGCGGGATGAAGCCCAGGTGGTTCAAGCAGAAGACTTTGAGAATGAGGCTGATGATTCAGATGAATCGTCAGTAGCCTATTTGGATACGGAACAAGAAGTGGACTTGCCAAAATCGCACAACAAACCAGTCTGGCAAACGGTTAACCAAGTTCGGGCGCTTGACCAGGCTATCGTAGACCGGAATATGTCCTTTCCCGAGTTGACTTATGTGGGGCAAATGCAGGGGACTTATTTGGTAGCTGAAAATGAGATGGGCATGTATTTGGTGGACCAACATGCGGCCCAGGAGCGGATTAAGTACGAATACTACCGGGACACCATTATGGAATTTGGAACGGCAATGCAGAGTTTACTATTACCGATTGTTTTTGATTTCTCAAATTCAGAGGGCCAAGAGATTGACCAAATCCGACCAAAATTGTTGAAAATGGGGATTGATTTAGAGCCCTTTGGCCCAAATGCCTTCCAGTTACAGCAGCACCCAATTTGGATGGGCAAGAAGAATGTCCAAAAAATTGTGGAAGATTTGATTGCCTTAGTTTTAGAAGATCCTAAAGCGACGGTAGGCAATTACCGGGAAGCGACGGCTATCATGATGTCGTGTAAACGGTCGATTAAAGCCAATCATTATTTAGACGACATGCAGGCGAAACAACTGCTGCATGACTTGGCTTATACCAAAAATCCTTATAACTGCCCGCACGGACGACCAGTGCTGGTCCATTTTTCAAATTACGAAATTGAGCGGATGTTCAAGCGAATTCAAGATCCGCACGAGTCACCGCAATTGTAGGGCAATTAAAACTGTAATCTAGATTTTCGTGTATAGAAAGATATTGTGCTAGAATATAAGTAACGAAAAGTGAGGTGTGACTCTTATGTCACAACCTCAACTGAATGAAAAAAAAAGGAGTTTCATTATGACAAAAGACTACAATAAAGAAGAACGTTTGAAAGAATTGTCTGAATTAGAATATGAAGTAACACAAAACGCGGGTACTGAACGCCCATTTACTGGTCAATATGACGACTTCTACGAGCAAGGTATTTACGTGGATATCGTGAGCGGTAAACCATTATTTGTATCTACTGATAAATTTGATGCCGGTTGTGGTTGGCCATCATTTTCAAAACCAATTTTGGAAGATGAGATCGAAGAGTTAGATGACTCTTCATATGGTATGAAACGTATTGAAGTCCGTTCAAAAGATGCAGATACCCACTTAGGCCACGTATTTAACGATGGCCCAGCTGAATTAGGTGGCTTGCGTTACTGCGTCAACTCTGCTTCACTTCGTTTCGTATCGCTAGAAGATATGGACAAAGAAGGCTACGGCGACTTGAAAGAACTAGTGAAGTAAGACCATGTACGAATTTATGATAGGTCAGGTTGAAAGTGTCTACCCAGATGCTGTCATACTTGAAACGGGGGGGATTGGCTACTATATTTATATGGCCAATCCTTATCGTTTTACAGACAAAATCGGGCAAGACCAACCAGTGAAAATTTGGTTGTATCAATCTGTTTCAGAGAATGACATCCGTTTATATGGTTTTAAATCACAAGAAGAGAAGATTATCTTCCTGCAGCTGATTTCTGTTTCTGGTATCGGCCCTAAATCTGCCTTATCCATCCTATCATTAGACGATAACGCCGGTTTAGTCGCAGCCATCCGGGCAGAAGACAATGCCTTTTTAATGAAGTTTCCAGGTGTTGGCAAAAAGACAGCCGGCCAGATTGTGCTGGATTTGAAAGAAAAACTGCCAAAAGTTTTAGCTGAGTCTCCGTCTTCTGCACTATTCAAGCAAGAAAGCTTGGATATTCAAGGAACAGACCAAGTCAACCTACCATTCATGCATGAGCTTGAAGAGGCCATGGCTAGTCTTGGCTACAGCCAAAGAGAAATCAATCGCGTAGTGAAAAACGCTGACTTCTCCGGTGTAACCACTACAGCGGAAGCCATTCGCGTCGCCTTGAAATTTATTACAAAACGTTAATATAGGAAAAGAAAGGAGACATTCGCCATGGATTTTGATCATCAGGAAGATTTAGATGTTGAAATCGTCCACAACGGCCAAATTCACTCACCCCATGCACAAGCAGATGAAACCCAGGAATTATCCTTACGACCAAAGTTTTTGCGGGAATACATTGGCCAAGCTGAATTAAAAGAAGAATTAGCGATTTATATACAAGCAGCTGAAAATCGTGATGAAGCCCTTGACCATGTCCTCCTTTATGGACCACCAGGTTTAGGGAAAACCACCCTGGCTAATATTATCGCCAATGAAATGGGGGTTAATATTCAAACGACTTCTGGACCAGCTATTGAAAAAACAGGAGACTTACTAGTCTTGTTGAATGAGCTTTCAGCAGGAGATGTCTTGTTTATTGATGAAATTCATCGCTTACCCCGTGTGGTAGAAGAAATGTTGTATTCTGCTATGGAAGACTACCAAGTAGATATTATTGTTGGGCAAGATGAAGGGGCCCACCCTGTGCATTTCCCGCTGCCACCTTTTACCTTAATTGGGGCAACAACTAGACCAGGCGCCTTGTCGTCACCACTAAGACACCGGTTTGGGATTGTGCAACATTTACGCTACTATACAGTGGATGAATTAGCGACCATTGTTGAACGGACAGCCCGTTTATTTGAAGTGCCAATTAAAGATCAAGCAGCGAAAGAAATCGGGATGCGGTCACGAGGGACACCTCGTATCGCCAACCGATTATTAAAGCGGGTCCGTGATTTTGCCCAAGTATATCACGAAGATGGTTTAATTGACGATCCTATCACGGATAAGGCCTTATCTATTTTGAAAGTAGACCAGGCAGGTTTAGATGAAACGGATCGAAAAATTCTCGAGGTGATTATTCGCTATTATGGTGGGGGACCGGTTGGTTTGTCGACCATAGCTGCGAATATCTCAGAGGAAACGACAACAATAGAAGATATGTATGAACCCTTCTTAATTCAAAATGGGTTCTTACAAAGAACGCCACGTGGTCGTCTAGCAACACCAAAGGCCTACGACCATTTAGGCATACCCTATGCGGAGGAATTTTAAGTGACATTAACGACAAATGATTTTGATTTTGACTTACCAGAAGAACTAATTGCCCAAGTACCTATTCAAGACCGGTTGGCTAGTAGACTGCTGAAACTTGACGCCCAAACTGGGGATTTCCAGGATGGCCATTTTCCAGATGTAGCAAGTGAACTTGAAGCGGGCGATGTCTTGGTATTGAATAATACCCGAGTATTACCAGCGCGTTTACACGGGATTCGTCCTGATACGGGTGGACATATCGAGGTCTTACTATTAAATAATACGGAGGGCGACAAATGGGAAACCTTGGTTAAACCAGCTCGTCGTATTCGTGTGGGGACTGAGATTGCTTTTGGGGACGGTCAATTAGTGGCGGTTGTTACTGAAGTGCTTGATCATGGTGGACGAATTGTGGAATTCAAATATAATGGCATCTTTTTAGAAGTCCTTGAGGCTTTAGGCGAAATGCCATTACCGCCATATATCAAAGAGAAACTAGACAATCCTGACCGGTATCAAACCGTCTATGCTAAGGAAAATGGGTCAGCGGCAGCACCAACAGCGGGTCTTCATTTTACAGAAGAATTTATGAACGCCTTAAAAGACCGGGGCGTTGAAATCGCCTACCTAACCTTACATGTCGGGCTTGGGACCTTCCGGCCGGTATCTGTGGATGATATCGATGCCCACAAAATGCATTCAGAATTCTATCGCTTAGACCAAGAAAATGCGGCTAAAATTCGCCGTGCCCAAGAAGGCGGACACAGGGTGATTGCAGTTGGGACAACATCTATCCGCACCCTTGAAACGATTGGCACTAAATTCAATGGGCAAGTCCAACCTGATTCTGGTTGGACCGATATTTTTATCGCACCAGGCTATCAATTTAGCGTGGTTGAAGGTTTTATTACTAACTTCCACTTACCTAAATCGACTTTAATTATGTTGGTTTCAGCCTTTGCCGGACGCGACCATGTCCTTGCGGCTTACCGTCATGCAGTTGAAGGAAAATACCGGTTCTTCTCCTTTGGGGATGCCATGTTCTTACGAGGGCCCCAATACGTTGATCCAGCGATTACTGCAGAAGATATTGAAGCGGCGAAACAACGAAATAGTCAGTTTTTTACTAATGAAGACAAATAAATAGTGATTTTAAACAAACCATATGAATGAGGAGGTGACCGGATGTTTGTGCCATTACATGTAAATTCAGCCTATTCCCTATTAACTAGTCCCATGTCTGTTGAAGCGTACGTACAAGCAGGGGCATCTGCAGGTTATACCCATTTAGGCTTGGCCGATGTCAATGTCATGTCAGGCAGCTTGACATTTGTCCGTGCCTGTGAGCAAAATGGCATCACCCCTTTAATCGGGCTAACCGTCCAGTTGAGTATTGACAATGTCAAAGAAGAATTGGTTGTTTACGCAAAAAACTACAAAGGCTATCAGCATCTGATGGCCCTTTCTTCGTCCTTAAAATTACAAGCAGAAGCCAACCGCCGGGCCATTTACCAAGAAATCACCATGCACGCAGACGATTATATGGTGATTTTTTCTGCTATGAACGGCCCCCATATGCGGTACTTGAAACAAGGTGACGGTCAGACAGACTACGACCAGTTAGAGAAAGAGCTACTTTGGTGGCGACGCCATTTTTCAGATGACCAATTATTCCTAGGCCTTTCAGCTTTGGAGAATGAACAATTCCACGCAAAAGCCATCATCGAATTGAGTGAACAATCAGGGATTCCATTAGTCGCTATGCCGCACATTCAATATGCAAATCCAGATGACTTCTTCACCCAACAAGTCCTTGAAGCCATTGACAATAATAAGCCAATGATAGGGATTGATGAGTTGAAGCAAGTGAAAGGAACCCATGCACTCAGAAGTCCAGACCAATGGGCCAAGATGTACCAAGACCCAGATGATCAAGATTCAGTTTATAAAGATTCCTTGAACCGATTAGAGGCAGCGGTGAAGGGTATTGATATTGTATTTCCTCAAGTTGAAACCTTGCTGCCCAAATACCCTCTACCAAGTGAATACACGGATACACCTAAATACCTAAAAGACCTAGCGGAAGCAGGGTTAGTTAAGCGGGTGGCGGAGGTTACAGATGCCTATACCGACCGTTTGGCTTATGAATTGTCAGTCATCCATGATATGGGCTTTGACGATTATTTCTTACTCGTTTGGGACGTGATGAACTATGCCCACCAACACCATATCCAAACGGGCCCAGGACGTGGGTCGGCTGCCGGTGCCTTAGTGGCTTACGTCTTAGAAATTACAGACGTTGACCCGATTGCAAACGACTTACTATTTGAGCGGTTCTTGAATCCAGAACGGCAGAATATGCCGGACATTGACCTGGATTTCCCAGATAATAAACGGCAAGAAGTGCTCGACTATGTCTACCGGAAATACGGAGACAACCATGTAGCACAAATTGCAACTTTTGGGACATTTGGTGCTCGGCAAGCCTTGCGAAATGTGGGATCTGTCTTTGGGAAAGCGCAAGTGACCTTGTCAGAATGGGCTAATACAGTAGGTAATAACCCTAATTTACCAGCTGAAACACTAACAGCAGTCCGTGAACAGTCCCAGAAATTGCGGGAATTAATTGAAAACGAAGACCACGGGCAATTGTGGTTTGATACCGCCCGTAAACTAGAAGGGTTACCACGTCACGTCTCCACCCATGCGGCCGGTGTTGTGATTGCAGACCAACCATTAACCTTGCATACACCGCTTCAAGCCTCATCCACCCATATTCCAAATACCCAATATACAATGGGGGATGTTGAGGCAGTGGGCCTACTGAAGGTCGACTTTCTGAGCCTATCCAACCTGACTATTTTGCATGACGGGTTAGCGGCCGTTGGTAAATTAACCAGTCGACCAGTCAAAGCCTTGGATATTCCATTAGATAATCCAAAGACTTATGAAATCTTCCAACATGCAGATACCAATGGCGTCTTCCAATTTGAATCGGACGGTATTAAGAATGTTTTGAAACAAGTAGCGCCTACATCCATTGAAGATGTGGTGGCTGTTAATGCCTTGTACCGACCAGGTCCAGTCCAACAAATTCCACATTTTGTGGCCAGAAAGCATGGACGTGAAGCTATTGCTTACCCACACCCTGATTTAGTACCAATGTTAGCCCCTACATATGGCGTTATGGTCTACCAGGAACAAGTAATGCAGGTGACCCAAAAAATTGCAGGATTTAGTCTGGGTGAAGCGGATATCTTGCGTCGTGCCATCGGAAAAAAGAAACATGAAACCATTGAAAAAGTCCGCGAACAATTTATCAGTGGGGCTATTGAAAATGGCTACCAGGAAAGTGTCGCTGTGCAAATTTATGACTATATTGAAGCCTTCGCCAACTATGGTTTCAATAAGTCACATTCCTTTGCTTACTCATACTTGGCCTACCAATTGGCTTGGATCAAGGCCAATTATCCTGTTGCTTTTTATTATGGCAACCTGAAACATACAAGGATATATGATAAAAAAGGGAAGAACCTGGTACTAGAAGCGAAAAACCACGGGGTTGAAGTGGTCAATCCAGATATCAACAAGTCATTTTATGGCTTGTCAGTTGTGGACGACCACCAGTTACAACTCGGCTTAGGGGACATTCGAGGCATTCCTAAGCGGGCAGTAGAAGAAATGATTCAAGCTCGGGAAGCGGAAGGACCATTTAAGGACTTTGCCGACTTTATCCACCGACTTGGAAAGCTTGCCCTCAAAGAAGACATCTTAGTTAAATTAGCCCAAGCAGGTGCTTTGGATAGCTTTGGTTACAACCGACGTACCTTACAATTGGAAGCTATCCCTAAGATGATTACCCATGAGCAACTCTTTAAAACAAACAATCAACACCAAACCTCGCTACTTGGGGACGATGACTTGTCAGCCATGTTCGCACCCAAGATTGTTGAAATCGATGAATTTGACCAACACCAATTAATTGAAAATGAAATAGAAACGCTGGGGCAAGCATTATCGATCAGCCTTTTTGAAGACTATGAAAGTTTTTATCAAACAGGGATTATTGATTACATTGAAAACCTCAAAGAAAATGACAAAGCCTTTTTCATAGGGGAGGTTATGGCGGTGAAACGAATCACTACTAAGAAAAATCAACCCATGGCCTTTGTGACATTAGAGGACCAAACGGGGCAAATTTCTGTGACGGCATTCCCGGAAGCTTATATTACTTTCGCCAAACATTTAAACCAGGGCAATGCCTTGTTGGTTTACGGAAAGACGCAAAAGCGCAATGATGAATTGCAAGTCGTCTTGACTAAGGCTTGGATGTTGGATGAAGATACAAAAGCTTATTTAAACAATTTGAGTCAAAAAAAAGCAGACGGTTCTGGTCAAGCAGATCATGCTGGCGGACAAAAAGACCAGCTTGCACAAAGCACTCAAGCCCCAGTTTGTTGGATTCGCGTTGAAGATAAGGCCAAGGCTAGTGAGCTGAAAGCTGGACTACTAGAAGTTGTTGGCAAATATCCGGGGCAAACCAGGCTTCATTTTACGATTGTGGCGAGTCAAGAAAACTACTGGTTGTCTGAAAAGTATGCGATTGAAGTGACGGATGAATCGGTTACAGAATTGATTGCTTTCTATGGCGAGGAGAATGTGGTTGTTAAATAGCATAGAATACTTGTATATCTTTGCACAAAATTAGAAAACGTAAGACATTGGTAAGGAAAAATGGTAGAATAACACTGTAAATAAATTAATTGAGGTGAAAAAATGGGAAAACGTATAGGAGTTTTAACTAGTGGTGGAGATGCACCTGGCATGAACGCAGCTATCAGAGCAGTAGTTCGCAAAGCAATACATGACGGCGATGAAGTTTTCGGTATTCGCTATGGTTATCGTGGCTTAGCTGAAGGTGATATTTTCCAAATGGCGGAACGCGATGTAAGTGATTTGACTTCTCGTGGAGGAACCATGCTTTATACTGCTCGTTATCCAGAATTTCAGAATGAAGAAGGCCGTAGACCTGCTATTGAACAATTAAAAAAACATGGTATTGACTCTTTAGTAGTAATTGGTGGGGATGGTTCTTACCGTGGTGCTGCATCATTAGCGGCAGCAGGTATTCAAACTGTCGGCATTCCAGGAACAATTGATAATGATATTCCTGGTACTGAATATACAATCGGTTTTGATACCGCATGTAATACTGCCTTGGAAGCAATCGATAAAATTCGTGATACGGCTACTAGTCATCTTCGTACATTCGTAATCGAAGTGATGGGACGGAATGCGGGTGATATTGCTGTATGGACTGGTATCGGTTCAGGTGCTGAGCAGATTATTATTCCAGAAGCGGAATTTAATATGGATGAAGTTGTTGCGAATATCGAAGAAGGTAGACGTCGCGGTAAGAAACACTCTATTATTATTCTTGCTGAAGGTGTAATGGAAGGTCATGAATTTGCCGATAAACTTTATGAATATGATGACTATCATGCACGTGTTACTGTGTTGGGACACGTTCAACGTGGTGGATCACCTACAGCTCGTGACCGTGTTTTAGCAGCATTATTCGGGTCTAAAGCTGTTGAATTGCTACATGAGGGGGCTAGCGGTGTTTGTGTAGGTATCAGTGGAGAAAATATTATCGCTACTGATATTAATGAAGCATTGCAAACAAAAGGACACTCACGTTCGTCACAAGTAAATCTATACAATATCAACTCAGAAATTTCATTTTAATTTTTTCTAAGAAAGGATGCATTAATCATTATGGAAAAAAACACCAAGATTGTATGTACCATTGGACCCGCATCGGAGTCTATAGACACTTTAGTTCAACTGATTGAATCAGGTATGAACGTTGCTCGTTTGAACTTCTCTCATGGAGACCACGACGAGCATTTAGCACGTATCAACAACATCCGCGAGGCTTCAGAAAAAACTGGTCGCCGCGTTGCAATCTTATTAGATACTAAAGGTCCTGAAATTCGGACAAACAACATGAAAGACCACAAACCTGTAACATTGGTTAAAGGTTCTGAAGTTCGCTTATCAATGACAGAAGTTGAGGGTGACGAAACAAAATTCTCAATTACATACACTGAATTGATTAATGATGTAGAAAAAGGTTCTCATATCTTAATTGATGATGGTTTAGTAGACTTATTAGTAACTGATATCGACACTGCAAACAACGAAATCGTTACTGAAGTACAAAACACTGGTATCATCAAAGATAAAAAAGGTGTTAACGTACCAGGCGTTTCTGTTCAATTGCCAGGTATTACTGAAAAAGATGCAAATGATATCCGTTTCGGTCTAGAAAATGATATTGATTATATTGCAGCATCATTCGTACGTAAACCAAGTGATGTCTTAGAAATCCGTGAAATTCTAGAAGAAACTGGTAACGAATCAGTTCAAATCATCCCTAAAATCGAAAACCAGGAAGGTGTAGATAACTTAGACGATATCTTATCTGTATCTGACGGTTTAATGGTTGCTCGTGGTGACTTAGGGGTAGAAATCCCAGCTGAACAAGTACCAGTTGTACAAAAAGACATGATCCGTAAATGTAACTTAGCTGGTAAACCAGTTATTACAGCTACACAAATGTTAGATTCAATGCAATCTAACCCACGTCCAACTCGTGCAGAAGCATCTGACGTTGCTAACGCAATCTTTGATGGTACTGACGCAATCATGCTTTCAGGTGAAACTGCTGCCGGTGACTATCCAGTAGAAGCAGTTCAAACAATGAACCGTATTGCATTAGTAAGTGAAGGACGTAAAGAAGCGAAAACTGACATTGGTTCATTAAAACCAAGTACAGAAGGTGACATGGCAGAAGCAATCAGCCAATCTGTTGCTTACACTGCTCGTAGCTTACGCGTTTCAACAATCGTTGCAGCCACTGAATCTGGTCACACAGCGAAAATGATTTCTAAATATCGTCCAAGTGCTAAAATTATCGCTTTAACTTTCTCTGAAAGCCAAGCACGTAAATTAGTTTTAGCGTGGGGTGTAGAACCATTTGTTGTTGAAAAACCAGCTTCAACTGACGAAATGATGTCATTAGCAGGTACTGTAGCGAAAGAATCTGGCTACGCTCAGGATGGTGATACAATTATTATCTCTGCTGGTGTACCAGTTGGTGAAAAAGGTACTACTAACTTGATGAAAATCCAAGTTATTGGTGAAAAATTAGTATCAGGTTCAGGTATCGGAGAAAAATCTGTTGTTGGTCATGCAGTAGTTGTAGACAATGCAGCAGATGCAGTAGCTAACGTAAAAGCTAACTCTGTATTAGTTGTGAAATCAACTGACAACGACTACAATGAAGCAATTAAAAACGCTGCAGCAGTAGTTGTTGAAAAAGGTGGATTAACAAGCCATGCAGCAGTATTAGGTGTAGAAAATGGAATTCCAGTTGTTGTAGGTGCAGAAAACGCAACTTCTTCAATTGAAAACGGCCAATTAGTAACAGTTGATGCTCGTCGTGGTATCATTTATAACGGCGCAACTACAACTATCTAATCTTGCTTAACCTGAGTCACTAAAATCTATTATTCGGACATTTAAAAAGTGTTGACTGAGCTTTCATAGCTTGGTCAGCACTTTTCTTTTTTCCAAAAATGATACATTATATTAGATTATCCGATGGAATCTTCATTATTTTCTAATTTTTGTATAAATATAATTGCCCCTATTGGAAATAAAGGCTAAAATGAATAAGAGAAATTGAAAATTAGGAGGAAACAGTACATGCTACGTTTCATTACAGCTGGCGAATCACATGGTCCCTTAGAAACTGCGATCATTGAAGGCGTTCCAGCAAACTTACCAATCGATATAGATAAAATCAACGAGAATCTTGCTCGCCGTCAAATGGGCTATGGTGCAGGTAATCGTATGAAAATTGAGAAAGACCAAGTGCGTATTACTTCAGGTGTTCGCCATGGATTAACTTTAGGTTCACCAATTACTTTGATTGTTGAAAATAGAGACTTTAAAAAATGGACTGAAATTATGAGTGCAGAAGATGTAGAAGACGGTATTAAAAAACGTCGTACTGTACATCATCCACGTCCGGGGCATGCTGACTTAGTTGGTGGAATCAAATACGGTTTTAAAGATTTACGTAACGTTTTAGAGCGTTCATCTGCTCGTGAAACAACGATGCGTGTAGCCGTTGGTTCAATTGCCCAACAAATCTTAGATGGCTTAGATATTGAAATCATCGCTTACGTTAAAGCTTTAGGTGGCGTTGAAGGTAAGGTTGATGCAACAAGTCTTTCTTATGAAGAAATCCGTCAAACAACGGATGAATCAGAATTAAAAATGATTGACCATTCAATTGATGAAGAAATCAAAGCGAAAATTGACCAAGCGAAAAAAGATGGGACTACTTTAGGTGGGGTTATCGAAGTGATTGCTAAAAATGTTCCTGCTGGTTTGGGTTCGTACACACACTGGGACAAGAAATTAGACGCTAAATTAGTAGGTGCTATGGTCTCGATTAATGCCTTTAAAGCGGCTGAAATCGGTGACGGTGTTGAAGTGGCTAGCCGTTTTGGTAACGAATTAATGGATGAAATTGCCTACGACGATACTCAAGGTTTCTACCGTCTAACCAACCATATGGGTGGTTTTGAAGGTGGTATGACAACTGGTATGCCAATTATTGTCCGTGGTTACAAAAAACCAATCCCAACACAATATCATCCATTACAATCAGTGGATATCTACACCAAAGAACCGTACAAAGCGTCGATTGAACGTTCTGACATTACGGCAGTACCTCGTGCAGCCATTATTGGTGAGACAGTAATCGCTACTGAATTAGCCCAAGCAATTTTAGAAAAATTTCCACATGATGACTACAACGAATTAGTCAAAGCAGTAAACAACTACCGCGAATACGCTAAAAACCCTGACATTTGGCAAAATGAAGGAGAGTAAAACATCCATGAAAGAATTAATGATTGATGCCAATGCACTAGAAGGGACAATCACGATTCCTGGTGATAAATCAATTTCTCACCGGGCAATTATGTTCGCTTCTATTGCTAAAGGCACCACAAAAATTGAAGGCTTTCTACATGCGGAAGACTGTATTTCAACTATGAATATCTTCCGAGATTTAGGTGTTCAAATTGATGAAGAGGCAGATGGGTCTGTCATCGTTCACGGTAAGGGTATTGAAGGCTTGACTGCACCAGATCATGCCTTAGATGCTGGAAACTCCGGTACGACTATGCGTTTACTGGCAGGACTTTTCTCAGGATTCCCATTTAAAATTAAAATGATTGGTGACGAATCCCTATCAAAACGACCAATGAACCGTGTTATGCTACCATTGCGCCAAATGGGGGCATCAATTTCTGGCTCAGAAGGTAGCGAGTTTGCGCCTTTGTATATCCAACCAGTGGACCACTTAAATGCTATTGAATATGATATGCCAGTGGCGTCTGCTCAAGTAAAATCATCGATTTTATTGGCAGGTTTAACTGCTGAAGGTACAACAATTATCCATGAAAAAGAGCGGTCACGTGATCATACTGAAAACATGTTAAAAAACTTTGGCGTTGAACTAAAAGTGGACGATAAAGACATCTATCTAGAAGGTGGCCAAAGCTTAACAGCTACGGATATTAAAGTCCCAGCAGATATTTCCTCAGCAGCCTTCTTTATTGTTGCTGCACTATTAGTTAAAGGTTCTAAACTCCACATGCCAAATGTGGGTTTAAATCCAACCCGTGCAGGGATTATTGAAGTCTTGAACAAGATGGGTGCAAATATCGAAACATACTTTCATGAAGGTGGCTTGAGCGGTGATTTAACTGTTTCTGCCAGCGACTTAAAAGCAACAGAATTCGGTGGCGACATTATTCCAGCTTTAATTGATGAAATTCCAATTATCGCTTTAGCCGCAACCCAAGCGGAAGGTAGGACAGTGATTCGCAACGCTGAAGAATTAAAAGTAAAAGAAACTGACCGTATTCAGGTCACAGCCCAAGAATTAAATAAAATGGGTGCAAACATCGAAGAAACTGAAGATGGTATGATCATTACCGGTCCAACACCATTGCACGCAGCGGATGTGGATAGTTACGGTGACCACCGTATTGGTATGATGCTACAAGTTGCTGCTTTATTGGTAAAAGAAGGAGCTGTCAACTTGGCACGTTCTGAAGCAGTAAACATTTCTTTCCCAAGCTTCTTCGATGACTTAGCCGCTTTAAGCGCGTAAGTCACCCAATTGGAAATGGAAGGTCGATCAAAGGATGCCAATCATATTAACAGGATTTATGGGTGTCGGAAAGTCAACAGTCGGGCGCATTTTGGCCAACCAGTTAGGAGTCCCATTTGTGGACATGGACTTCTATATCGAGGCCCGTCGAGGTCAGACGATTGCAGAAATCTTTGATCAAATTGGAGAATCGGGTTTTAGATTATTGGAGTTCCAAATCTTGACGGAATTACTAGAGGCTGAAGAAAGTGCTGCTCTAGTGATTTCAACCGGTGGTGGTATTGTGGAAACGGCTGAGTGCCGCCAACTGCTAGCCCAACAAGATAAGGTTTTCTACTTACAAGATACCTTTGAAACCTCGTGGCAACGGATTAATCGTGGTGGTCACAGTAACAATGACCGCCCCTTAGTCAATGCCAATAGTAAAAGTCAGATGGCTGCCAAGTATGAACGACGAATTCCTTTATACGAGGAAGCGTCGAATTACCTACTGGATGTTCGTCAAACCGATGCATATGAAACCGCAGAAGTAATTATAAAAATGAGTTAAACTGGATAATTTGAATCTACTTGTATAAAGAGGAGGTGTCAGCTTAAGTGCGGGCCTCCTTTTTTCATGCAAAAAAAGGCGAAACTATGACGACTTATACAGTATTTGCATAATCGTCGTTTACCTTTAGTTCAGAATCGAGTATAATCAGGTGTTTGAAGAATGAAGCTGCGGCCAAGTAATTAATAAATATGATATAATGACATTAACATGCACAAGCACCGTTTTAAGGAGAAAATATATGAGCGCACAATTAGGGACGGTTACTACAGCGTTAGTAACGGATCAAAATGACAAATTTTATTCAGTACAAAAAGAGGGTATTACTTACCAACTTGATAAGAGCGAAGGGGATTACCAATTAGGTGATGCGGTCCAAGGTTTCATTTATGAAAATATGAAACACACAAAAATGATGACCACGCAATTACCTGACGTTCGTCAAGGTCGTTATGGTTGGTCGACTGTTACTGCAGTCCGTAAAGACTTGGGGGTCTTTGTAGACATTGGTTTAGCAGACAAGGAAATCGTGGTATCTTTAGATGACCTACCAAGTGAAAAACACTTATGGCCGAAAAAAGGCGACCGCTTATTTATCCGTTTAGAAGTAGATAAAAAAGATCGAGTTTGGGGTAAATTAGCTGAGGACCAAGTTTTCCAACAAATTACCAACAAACTATCACCTCAATCAAAATCTTGGACTAACCAAGAAGTGAAAGGGACTGTCTACCACGCAAAATTAGTGGGGACCTATGTAATTACAGATGACTATTTCCTAGCCTTTATCCATGAAAGTGAACGCTTGGAAGAACCACATTTAGGACAAGAAGTCGAAGGGCGTGTCATCGGTATCGGACAAAATGGAAACTTGAATATGTCATTGAAACCTTTAGCCCACACGGTAATTTCTGAGGATGCACAAATGATTTTGGCCTTGTTACAACGCCAACCGAATCATTTCTTGCCTTACCACGATAAATCGAATCCCGATGATATCCGTGAATACTTTGGCATCTCTAAAGCACAATTCAAACGTGCCTTGGGGAACTTATTGAAGAACCGTCAAATTGAACAAGTCGAAGGCGGCATCCGTCTTAAATAATCAGTCATTAGGGGTTTATCAACTAAGATTTGATTGATTCATTTTTTGGAAAAGGGCACAGCAAATCAAGTGGAATAGGCCTTTGACTGTATATGTTTCGTTGAGTGAAGAAAGGGTAAGCATGAAGCTAACTGAAGTAATTGAAGATTTTTTAAATACCATGCGTGTAGAAGAGGGGTTGGCAGAAAATTCCATCATCTCCTACAAGCAAGAATTAAACCGAATGATGACCTATTTAAATCGTCAAGGCATCGAAAAGGTCCAAGACATTAGTCAGGACACAGTGTTAGACCATTTAAAGTGGATGAACGAAGACCATTTGGCCACGTCAACCAGGTCACATTACGTGTCAACCTTGCGTCATTTCTTCCGCTACCTAAAATTGGATGGGGTCATTGAAGACAATCCAATGGAAAAAATTTCTTTACCCAAGAAAACCCAACATTTACCAGCTGTTTTAACCTTAGACGAAGTTGATAGGATTTTAGCGACGCCAGATATCACTAAGCCACTAGGGTTGCGGGATAGAACCTTGTTGGAAACCTTGTATTCAACTGGCATGCGGGTATCTGAAATCATCCATATCAAACTAGAAGACATCCATTTAGAGATGGGCTTTATCCAAACCATTGGTAAAGGGGATAAAGAAAGACTAGTCCCAATCGGTGAGATGGCAGAAGACTGGATTAACAAGTATCTAACAGAAGGGCGCCCAGAACTAGTAAAAGATGAAGACGAGACCCAAGGCTATTTATTCGTGAATAACCGGGGTAAGCCTTTATCTAGACAGGGTGTTTGGAAGAACTTGAAGAAGATGGTGATCATGGCCCATATCACCAAAGACATCAGTCCCCATACCCTGCGCCATTCCTTTGCAACCCATTTACTTGAAAATGGGGCGGATTTAAGAGTGGTCCAAGAACTCCTTGGCCACTCTGATATTTCAACAACGCAAATATACACTCATATTCATGCCCAACATATGAAGGATATTTATAATCAAAATCATCCGCGGGCATAAAAATACAAGGAATGTTTGCATAACCACATACTTAACTAAAAAGGTAGGATTATCCTGCCTTTTTTTGCATGTTTTCAGAAAAGGGTTATTTATTACCTGTTTTGAAGCCTTAAATTGCTTCATGTAATTTATAATGTATATATAGGTTCGATAAAGTTCGTTCAATTACCTGTATTTTTTGCCTTAAATGATTCATTTCGGCAGACCAAGGGAAAGAAACAGGGAAACCCTAAGAAAGTAGAAGGAGGAGAAAGTGTATGTTACAAGTAGAACATCTACGAAAAACCTTCGGCAGAGTTGTCGCAGTAGATGATGTGTCCTTTGAAATTCAACCGGGCACCATCCTTGGTATCGTTGGCCAGAATGGATCAGGTAAAACGACAATTTTTCGAATGATTCTAAATTTCCTAACACCGGAAAATGGTGGCCAAGTTAAATGGGACGGCCAACCCTTACATATGAAGAAAGTGTATGACACGGTGGGGTACTTACCCGAGGAACGTGGCCTTTATGAGACCATGACCATTGAAAAACAAATCATGTATTTTGCCCGCTTGCGTGGCATGAAAAAGAAAGAAATCAATGCCAAAATTGATGAATGGCTAGAAAACTTCAATGTTAAAGGTGACCGTAAAGATAGGATTAAAACCTTATCCAAAGGGAACCAACAAAAGGTCCAATTGATTGCCACCTTAATCCATGAACCAAAATTGGTCATTTTAGATGAGCCATTTTCAGGATTAGACCCAGTGAATGCTGGCTTTTTGATGGAAGGTATCTTACGCCTGCGCGATCAAGGTGCATGTATCATTTTTTCAAGTCATAATATGGCCAACGTCCAAGATGTTTGTGATTCAGTCATTATGATTCATAACGGGGAGCAGAAAATCTACGGGCCAATTAATGATGTGCGTGATGCCTACGGGAAAACAAGACTGTTCGTCCAAGCTAAGGGCTGGGATCAAGAAGCCCTAGCTGTCTTACCAGGGGTGGAATCGGTTAGTCAATTGACAACTGGGGAATATAAGTTAATCCTATCAGATGAAAATGTAGGGCCTGAATTATTCAAGACCATCTCAAAAGGCGAATACATCCAATCTTTTAGCCAACAACCGCCAACCTTAGATGAAATCTTTAAAATGGAAGCAGGTGGACGTCATGAGAAATAGTCGTTTGGGTATTATTATCGAAGAAGTCTACAAGAAAAATGTCTTTTCATGGTCATTTGTTATGCTATTATTAAGCCCCATCTTGATGGTCGCTGTAGTGGCTATCATTTCAGGCGTCATCGGTATGGCAACAGCATCTGATTCAATCGGTACGGTATCCATCATTGGTGCCACTGACCAAACAGCTAGCGCAATTGAAACTGAAGACAATGGCCAGAACCAATTAATTTTTGACCAAGATGTAGACCAAGCACAAGAGGCACTAGTTAACGAGGAAATTGATGGTTATTTAGTCATTGACGAAAGTGATCCGGAAGTCATCCAAGCTGAATTCTACAAAAGTAATACCGGGAAGAACATCTCAACTACCGGCTTCCAAACTGTATTAGAGAGTATTCAATTATCCAACCGGTCGCAAGCATTAGGCCTGACGGAAGAAGAATCCAGCCATCTAATCGATTCAAATGTGGCCATCCAAAGCCAAACTATTGATTTAGAATCCGGTACCAGCGAAAGTGACCAGGACATTCAATCTATGGTACGAACAGGTGTCGCCTATGTTGTATCCTTTATCGTATTCATGTTTGTCATGAACTACATCTCCATCATTTCACAAGAAATTGCCGTAGAAAAAGGGTCACGCATCATGGAAATCGTCCTATCTTCCATTTCATCAACCACCCATTTTATGGGTAAAATGTTGGGGATTTTCCTCGTATTGCTGACACAAGTTGCCTTCTACGCAATCTTACTAGGCATCATCTTTATCACAATCATGAACACACCAATGCCAGCAGAATTACAAGCGCTATTAGGGGACCAAACAATTCCAGCCTTATTGTCTAATTCAGCATCTATCATTGGTTGGTCCGGGTTATTAGCCTTCTTGGGGATCATCACCTACTCAGTGTTAGGTGCCTTCCTTGGATCACTTGTTTCAAATGTACAAGATGTGAATAAAATGATCACACCGATTATTCTTTTAAGTATTATTGGTTTTTATATTGGGATGTTTGGACTAGGTTTCTCAAACAATATCTTAGTTCGAGTAGCCTCACAAATCCCATTCTTCACACCATTTGTCATGCCATTTAGAATAGCTGCTGAAACCGTATCGACCACAGAATTAATCTTGTCTGTCATCATTTCACTACTATTCTCAATCCTTTGCCTATGGTTATCCGCCAACTTCTACAAGTCAAACGTCCTGACTTACTCAGACAAAGGCTTATTCGGCACACTGAAACAATCTTATACCTTAAGACAAAGTGAGAAAAAAGGCTAACAACAACTATCTAGTCAGGTCTCTTTAGACCTGGCTATTTTTATCGAAATCGATATGAGAAAGATTGACTAACGTAACAGAACACCACTTGTCATTGATCATTAATCAAACTGAAACTGTGCGTTTTTTTGAAAGAACAAGTATACATTACCGTAGGCAGACGATTTATAATCAGGTAATTTGTTAAACATACATACATTTTACAATTTATCCAAAAGGTACATTATATTAGTAGCAAGCACATTATAAAAAATATTGCCAAGGTAGTAGCCTCCTAGAAGCCTTAGCAGTGCGACCACCATTAGGCCTTGACTGAAGGTGGTCGCACTGCTTTTTTAAGGCGATGATAGGAATGGTGAGTGTCTTGGGCAATCAAATATTTACTACAACTCAAACTGTATAAAAATACAACACATCAGCTAGCAAAAACATGCAACAACAATTATGCAAAGAGTGCTTTTCGTAGTCGGGTTCGTTCGACCAGCTCAAATCCTCTTCTAATTAGTTTGCATCACACTGCGTGTGATACCGCACTAACTTTCCAGTGTTGTTGAGCTAAACGGTCTCTCTCGCACCCTTAAATATTTTTAATAAAAATTGCCTTGACTGTTGATATATGCTAATGTACTCTTACACATACTTTGTTATTATGCAAAAGTAAAAGGAGGGCAAAGATGTTAGTGCCTTATATAGGAAGATACGAGAAAATCGTAATGGGCCTATTATCCTACATCCCTGAGTTTAAAGAATTTTCTGAACTTAAAGAAGAAATGGATAAAATTAATCAGCAAGAACGTAAAATTTATTTATGGAAAGAAGCTGATTCTGATAATATCATCGGTTTAGTAGGCTTTGACCAACATGATGATACAGATACTTTAGTCGTGCGTTATTTATCGATCAATCCTTCTTTTAGAGAAGAAGGACTTACTTATGATTTATTAACGGCATTAAAGAAAGAATTTCCCGTTTATTCCCTTACTGGTGTAATTTCCCTATCTACAATTTTGTCAAAATGGACAAAACGTCGCCAAGAAGAGTTGGACAAGGAATTGGATAATAAACAAGAAAACACACCCCAAGTCTAGGAGAAAATTGTCAGGATGAACGATCAAACAAGTGAATTAACATTAGATCTAGCGGCCTTTGAGGGGCCGCTTGATTTACTATTACACTTAATTAAAGATTTAAAGGTAGATATTTTTGATATTCCCATCAATCTGGTTACCGACCAATATTTAGCTTATATTCATACCTATGAAGCCTTATCTCTGGATGTTGCTTCAGAATATTTGGTGATGGCGGCTACTTTATTGGAAATCAAAACACAAATGATGCTACCAAAAACGCCCAAAGAAGCAGTTGAGGAAGAAGATGATCCACGTGACTCATTAGTGGAACAATTACTCGCTTTCCAGCAATATCAGGAAGTTTCCCATATCTTAGCGGATAAACAGGCTGAACGGTCGTTGGAATATACCAAGCAACCATCAGACTTATCGGCTTATCAAGAGAAAATCCCTATGACGGGTCGCCAATTAACGCCTGATGACTTGTATAGAGCCATTCAAAAGATGGCCTTCCGCTTGAAAAATCAACAACCTATTCAAACCACGATTGCAGGTGAGTCTTACTCGGTAGGGACTGCAATGATGGATGTTCGCCAAGCCTTCGTTGAGGCGGACCGGGATGTATTGATGTTTCAAGAAGCTGTTTTTCTTGGAAAAGTTCAATCGCGTAGTCAAATTATTAGTATGTTTTTAGCGATTTTGGAATTAGTGAAGTCAAATGAGTTATACTTATACCAGGAAGACTTAAGAGCAGATATTCAATTGATTAGACGGGAGGAAAGTGAATGAATGCAGTCGCTGCAATAGAAAGTTTACTTTTCGTAGCAGGTGAAGATGGGATTGCTGTCGATGAACTTGCCAACTTGTTAGAGATACGACAGGAATGGGCTTTATACTACGTGATGGTTTTGAGAAATCGTCTCCAACACGACCCACAATCTGGATTAAGAATTACCGTTATTAATGAACGTGTTCAATTAGTGACCAAGGCAGCATACGGTGAAGTGGTCAAAAATTACGCGGTTTCTCCTTTTGCAACGAAATTGTCTCAAGCGGCATTGGAAACATTGGCGATTATTGCCTACCAACAGCCAGTCACGCGAATGACGATTGATGATATTCGAGGTGTTCAGTCATCTAATATGATCCATAAATTACTAGAGCGAGATTTGGTTATGGAAACGGGCCGTCAGGATTCACCAGGTCGGCCGATTATTTACGGGGTAACTTCTTACTTCTACCAATATTTTGGTTTGGAGTCCTTAGAAGACTTGCCGGATATTCATAATCTAGTCTTAGATGGCTCGGTAGATGAAGAGACCCTTTTTAAAATTGATGATAACGGTGAACCTGAACAAAAAGACTTTAACCAAACAGACCTTAGCCAGACAGAATTTAATGAAACAACAGCAGAATAAACGACTGAATAGGTCACCTATAGGAGTTATTTAAAGATGGAAAGATTACAAAAAGTGATGGCACACGCAGGTGTTGCCTCGAGACGAGAGTCTGAAAAATTGATTGCCGCAGGACGTGTGAAAGTCAACGGTGAGGTTGTCAGAGAGCTGGGCCATAAAGTATCCAATACTGACCGCATTGAAGTAGACCAAGTACCTATATATAAAGAAGAACCAGTGTACTACGTATTCTACAAGCCAACTGGCGTGATTTCTGCAGTGAAAGATGATAAAGACCGGAAAGTGGTGACTGACTTTTTCCCAGGAATTGAACAACGGATTTATCCAGTAGGACGGTTAGACTACAATACCTCAGGATTATTGTTATTAACTAACGACGGTGAATTCGCCAATACCTTGATGCACCCTCGCTATGAAATCAACAAAGTCTATGTGGCTAAAGTTGAAGGTGTCATTACCGGAGAAGAACGTAAGCAATTAGAGCGAGGTGTTGAAATTGACGGTGTGAAAACTGCCCCAGCACAAGCGAAAATTCTTTCTGTTGATAAGGACAAAAAGACCACCATTATCGAGTTGGTTATCCATGAGGGGCGTAACCGCCAAGTCCGTAAAATGTTAGAAGCAGTGGGTCATCCGGTAGCCAAGTTGAAACGTGAACGTTACGGCTTTTTAGACCTTAAAGGTTTGAAACCAGGAGACAGCAGAACCTTACTAAAACACGAAATCGAAGAATTATTGGCGAATGCCAAGAAAAAGTAAGCGTCCTACTTGAAAAAAGTAAGATACTTGCTATAATAGGTATTATAATCAAATAAATTTGAAGCAATCTTCAGGGCAGGGTGAAATTCCCGATCGGCGGTAAAGTCCGCGACTCCCATTTGGGACTGATCTAGTGAAATTCTAGAACCGACTGTAAAGTCAGGATGGAAGAAGATGGGCGGACTATGTCTGTTTGCCTATACTCTTTTTACCTTGAAGGTGGAAAGAGTTTTTTTATTTCCACTTTTGAGTGCCAACCCCATGAAGTAGAAAAGGAGAGAAATTCACATGGGAAAAAATCACACTAAAGAAATCGTATTGGTCGCAATTGTCGGGGCACTATCATTCATATTGATGTTTATTGGTTTTCCAATCATCCCGGCCTTACCTTACTTAAAGGTAGACTTTTCACTTGTACCAATCTTACTCGTCGCATTCATTTCAGGACCTAAAAAAGCAGTTGCTGCCAGCCTAATCGCCAACGGTTTACATTACATGTATACAGGTGGTGAAATGGGGATTCCAATCGGTGACGCAACAGCCTTTATCGCGACTATCGCTTACATCTTGCCAATTTATTACTTATTGAAAGATCAAATGGCGACAGTTTACACAGGTAATCAATCAGCGAAAGAAATGAATTTCGGCAAAACGATTGCTGCTTACCTAGCTGCAACCCTTTCTTTAACATTAGTGATGACTATCTTAAATTACTTCGTGATCACACCATTCTACATGCAAGTCATGAACTTCGATGTAGGTAACATGCAAACATATATCCTTGCGGGTATCATCCCATTCAACTTGTTCAAAGGGGTATTGGTTTCCCTTCTAGCACATTTCGTCCTAGTTCAAACCCTACCAACCCTAGTCAATCGATTCGGTACGCGCGAATATTCACACCATTAAAAGTGAAGCATTGTTAATTTTCTGGTATGATAGACCCAGAGAATCATGTCGGGAAAAAATAGTAGGAACGTTGGAGGGATAGGATTGGATACTTTATTAATGGCGATTGCTTTTAAAGTCCAAGCCCTACCCCCGAATTCCGTATATCAAGTGTTGATTGGCAAGCGAACAGCCACAACACTTTTTTTTGCATTTTCAAACAATTTAACTGCCTATTTCGGTCTTTATCCAAAACTTGCAAAAGACGCATGGATGTCCTATACCCAAAATGTAGCTGAATATATCTCGGTGGAAGCTATCTTCCGCCAAAACGATCAAACCAATTATATGCATTTGTTAGTTGATGACATCCTTCAAAAACGAAACGGTCTGATTATCCCAAGTCACCACCACAAGCACCACTTAGCCTTCAAATTATTGCTGCAAGTCCTATCCAATATTCAGGCCGAAAACCCGCACTATAGCCCAATTGTCCAGGATTTAGAAGTTCAACAGCTGATCAAAGATTTTATTTCAATGGCCAAAAGTGCAGACGCGCCCCAAGCTGGCTTACAGGCCATAACCAAAAGCCTTCATCAGCAACTCGCTAAGGAACTATCTGCCTTCCCAGACCAGGCAGCCCTCATTTTCCTAGAACAGTTTGAAGGCGCCAAATTACCGGCACAAACCCTTGAACAAGTAGCAGAAAATCATCAGATTTCGAAGCGGGCAGTTGTCATTACCCAACAGGCCTTGATGGATCAAATCTATCAAAATTGGGTAAGTGGTCATACTTTAGGGGCAGAAACTCAATGGCTGCAAGTTTTTGCCCAAGGGGTTTTTAACCAATTCCCAATTTGGAATCAAACTACGCAAGATACTTTAAATTTAATCGACCAAGGTTGGTCACTTCAAAAAATTGCTGATAGAAGACGGTTAAAATTATCTACCATAACAGAACACATCATAGAAATTACCTTGAGTTTTCCTTGGATAATTCAACCAATTGTGGTTGAAGAACTTAATTTGAAAGACATTTCACCCCTTGTAAGCCAAGAGCCAGATGAGAATTTCGAGTCCTTTAAAGCGAGATTCGGCGAGAAAGATTATTGGTTATATCGGTATTGGCATATCGTCTACCAGAAAGGAGCCCATGATGACAGATTGGCATAAACGCCTGGAAGAAGTGACAGGTTACCAAACATTTAAACCCGGGCAATTGGCGAGTTTAGAGGCTTTAGACCGACAGGAAAACGTGGTGGCCATTTTACCAACTGGTGGAGGTAAATCTTTAATATACCAAATCAACCAATATAATGAATCTGGTGTAACATTGATCATTTCGCCCTTGATTTCCCTGATGCAAGACCAAGTCAGTCAATTACAACGGATGGGATTAGGACGGGGCATTGCCTTAAATTCTACCTATGACCGCGGGGAACAAGCTTATATTTTAAGCCACCTATCTGACTATCAATTCCTATTTCTATCACCAGAAATGCTCCTGAAAGATCAAGTAATCAGGGCCTTACAACGGATGGACATTCAATTATTAGTTGTTGATGAAGCCCATTGTATTTCTCAATGGGGTTACGACTTCAGACCGCAATATACTGAATTGAAAAAGGTTCGTCAGCTCTTAAAGCAACCAAAAACATTAGCCTTATCTGCTACTGCCAACCAATCCACACTAGCAGATATCAAGGCTTACTTATTTGAAGAGGGAGAACCTATTCAACTGGTAAAAGAATCAGTTGACCGACCAAATATTTTCTACCTATTCGATGAAATTGACGCCGGTGAAGTGAGGGTAAACAAATTGCAGGATTGGTTAGACCGGTTGCCTAAGCCAGGAATTGTTTATGTCCACCATAAAAGTGAACTCGAAGAACTCAACCAATGGATGAAAGATCATACAGATTTGCGGGTCGCTTCTTACCATGGGGATAGAAGTCTAGAGGATAGACATATCATCCAAAGCCAGTTTCTACAAAATGAATTGGATATTGTTTTTGCAACGTCAGCCTTTGGTATGGGAATTAACCATGGTCATATACGCTTTGTCTTGCATTATCATCTCCCTAAGAATATGGCAGACTTTATTCAAGAAGTCGGGCGGGCAGGACGAGATCAGGAACAATCAGTGTCAATTGTCTTATACGATCATCGCGAGGCAGCTAGACTGCAGCAAATGCGCCGGTTATTAGAAGACGAGGCAGACTTGTTGGATGATTTATTGGAACGGCTGTTTAAACAGGCCTTAACCCAAAGTGAAGTTGACCAATACGCAGATAGCATAAGTGCCATGTTGTACTTTTACCGCCATCATTTTACGGATCACCAAACAGCAAAAGTACATGCCCAAAAACTTCGTCAGGAACGGCTACGGCAGATCTACCAAATGTTAGATTTAATGGCTACTGACCAGTGTTACCGGACTTTCTTATTAGAACAAGCCGATGAACAGGTAGTGGATAGACCAGACTTATGTTGCAGTAATTGCCAACCTGACTACGTCAGTCAACCGATATGGCAAGACTTAATGGCCCGACCGAATCGAGTGACAGTCGAAAAAGACCAACATGATGATTTCAAGGGAATGTGGACCCAACGTTTGCAGCACTTATTATCTTGAAACTGGTCCATAAAGTTTTGTTAAATTGCCTAAAGAAATACTGACATAAAAAGGGGTTCATGGTACAATTCTTAGTGTTAAGAAAGGGGTATATGGATGAAATTCTGGGACAAGTTGACGAAAAAAAATCATGAAAATACAGAAGTAGAAACTGAACATGTTTCAGAACAAAACAGTTCAGCATCTTCTGACCAAACCCCCCCTACAAGTGATGACTTTCAGAATCAAGGGTTTGGCGAATTTGAGAATTTAAAAAATCAAAAGTATACGAGAACGGCCCGCAATAAGAAGAATAATCAAGATACGATATCGACAACATCTAAGGTAATTGCCTTCTTGCTATTTGTAATGATTGTTGTACCGTTCCTTTTGATTGCCTATGTGAATAATGAAGACAAGGTGCCTGAACCGGAATCAACTGAGCAAGTCATGATTTCTAAAACGCAAAATGTTGAATCAATTTCAAAAGCCAGTGAGTCAGCATCTATATCAGCTTCCGAATCTGTCTCTGAATCAATTGCTGCCTCAGAAAGCGCAGTTGCTGCCTCAGAAAGCGCAGTTGCTGCTTCAGAATCAGAATCAGCTCGCCTAGCTTCTGAACAAGAATCTTCAAGTATTGCAGCCAGCGTAGCTGAGTCAAATGCAGCAGTAGCAGCGTCAGAAGCTGCAGCGCAAAGTGCCGCTGAATCAGCTTCAATTGCTGAATCACAAGCAGCCGCAGCCGAAGAAGAATCAGCTTCTTCTGAAAGTGCGTCTGAATCAACAGGCACTTATACTGTTCAGGCAGGGGATAACCTATATCGGATTGCAGTGAACAACGGTATGACCCTAGATGAATTACTTGAATTAAATGGTTTAACACAAAGTTCTAGCATAGGACCAGGAACCGTTTTACGTGTAAATTAATAGAATGAAAGAGTGGTGGACAGATTGTCTAAAGTGATTCAAGTCGCAATCGATGGACCAGCATCGTCTGGCAAGAGTACAATTGCCAAGAAAATTGCTAAAAAATTAGCCTATGTTTATTTAGATACAGGTGCCATGTACAGGGCAATTACATTACTAGCCTTAGATGGACACATTCCAGCTGAAGATGCTGACGCATTGAAAGCCTTAGCTGAAGCGAGTGAAATTACCTTTGAGCCAGGGGAAAATGGCCAGCGCGTCTTAGTTAACGGACAGGACCAGTCAGAGGCCATTCGTACAGATCGTATCTCAAAAGAAGTTTCTGCTTACTCAGCAGTTTCTGAAGTACGCCAGGTCCTAGTTGAAAAACAAAGAGCCTACACGCAAAATGGGCAAGGCGTTGTAATGGACGGCCGTGATATTGGGACAGTGGTATTGCCGGATGCTGAAGTGAAAATCTTCCTAACGGCATCTGCTGAAGAACGTGGGCGTCGTCGCTTTTTAGAAAATCAAGCCAAAGGTTATTCGGAAATGAATCTTGAAGACTTGATTGAAGATATTAAGCGTCGAGACTTGTATGATTCGACCCGAGAAGATAGTCCATTAGTACCTGCAGACGATGCGGTCATGTTAGATTCATCTGATTTAACACTTGATGAAGTAGAAGATTCTATATTAGCTGAAATCCACCGTGTGATTGCATAATTTATATTGCAAAAAATACTATCAATCACAAAAAGAGGTAAAATTCAAGCGAATTCTACCTCTTTTTATTATCTTTGAGGAATAAATGTTGAATATAGTTTAAATAAATGATATAATAATAATTGATCATTGGCTTAGTGCGAATGAGGTAGTACATTTAGGAGAGGATTTAGAGTATGTCAAACGAATTTGAACAAAATCAAAATAATGAAGAAATTCCATCAATGGAAGAGATTCTTGCAGAATCAGTAGAAGTAAAAATTGGTGATACAGTAACAGGTGAAGTATTATCAATCGACGATAACCAAGTAATTGTTGGTATCGAAGGCGCAGGTGTTGAAGGGGTTATTCCTTTCAAAGAATTATCTGCTCAACCAATTGACTCAATCGAAGAAGTTGCTAAAGTTGGCGACACTTTAGAGTTAGTTGTTATTAAACAAATCAAAGAAAAAGAAAATGGTTCATTCTTACTTTCTCGCCGTCGTATCGAAGCGAAAAAAGTATGGGCTGAATTAGAAGTTAAAGCTGAAAATGGTGAAATTATCACTGTTCCAGTTAAGAGCGTAGTTAAAGGTGGATTAGTTGTTGATGCGGGTGTACGTGGTTTCATCCCAGCTTCAATGGTTGAAGACTTTTTCGTTGACGATTTCTCTCCATACAAAGGCCAAGAATTAGAAGTTAAAATTGTTGAAATTGAACCTAGCGAAAATCGTTTAATCTTATCTCACAAAGAAATCGCTGCTGAAAAACGCATCGCTGAACGTGCAGAAAAATTAAACTCATTCCAAGAAGGCGATAAAGTAACAGGTACAGTAGCTCGCTTGGCTAACTTCGGTGCATTTATTGATTTAGGTGGTATCGATGGTTTAGTACACATCTCTCAAATCGCTCAAGCACACGTTAACCATCCTTCAGATGTATTAAGCGAAGGCCAAGAAGTTGAAGTATTAGTTCTTTCAGTTGATGAAGAACGTGGACGTATTTCACTATCTATTAAAGCTTTACAACCAGGACCATGGGAAAACATTGAAGAAAAAGCGCCTAAAGGTGCTGAATTAGAAGGTACTGTACGTCGTTTAGTTGACTTTGGTGCATTCGTTGAAGTATTCCCAGGTGTTGAAGGTTTAGTACATATCTCTCAAATTTCTCACGACCACGTTGCTACACCAGGCGAGAAATTAACAGAAGGTCAAGCTATCCAAGTTAAAGTTTTAGACGTTGATGCTGAAAACGAACGTTTATCATTATCAATCAAAGCTCTAGAAGAAGCACCAGAAGTTGATGCATCTGCACAATCTGCTGTTCCTCGCGAAGAAAAACGTCAAAACAAACCTCGTAAACAAAACAACAACCGTCGTAACAATGCTGCTAATGCATCATCTGACGATGAATCAGGTTTCACTTTCGGTGACTTATTAGGTGACCAATTGAAAAACTTCGATTTCGGGGACGATAACGAATAATTTTATTAATAAACCATAAGTTTGGTTTGATGGTAGGTTGGGGAAACTCGCCTACCTTTTTTATTTCAATGTTTGCTATTGAAAGGAGGCAAAACGATGTCTAATTTAACAATTGCCATTGTCGGCCGTCCAAACGTAGGAAAATCTACCATTTTTAACCGCGTTGTTGGAGACCGAATTTCAATTGTCCAAGATGAACCTGGCGTTACCCGTGATAGAATTTATGCACAGGGTGAATGGTTAGGAAAACAACTAAATGTAATCGATACTGGTGGTATCGAATTTAACGACCAAGATTTCATGACACAAATTCGCTTGCAAGCTGAAATTGCCATGGAAGAAGCAGATGTTATCATCATGATGACTAATGTCCGTGAAGGTGTGACCAAGACAGACTCTCAAATCGCCAGCATGTTACGCAAGACAGATAAACCTGTTGTACTGGCTGTAAATAAGGTGGATAACCCTGAACAAAGAGCGGAAATTTATGATTTCTATTCATTAGGTTTAGGCGATCCATACCCAATTTCTGGATCTCACGGTTTAGGTATCGGGGACATACTAGAAGAAGTATTCCACTTGGCACCAGACGATATTGAAAATGATGATGACGATGATACTATTTCATTCGCCTTAATTGGCCGTCCAAACGTAGGTAAATCTTCTTTGGTCAATGCAATTCTAGGTGAGAACCGTGTAATCGTATCGAATGTAGCGGGGACAACTCGTGACGCAATCGATACATCTTTCGAGGATGACGGACAAGTTTATAAAATCATTGATACAGCTGGTATCCGTAAACGTGGTAAAGTATATGAAGCAACTGAGAAGTATTCAGTAATGCGTGCCATGCGTGCAATTGAAAGAGCTCAAGTGTGTTTAGTTGTTTTAAATGCTGAAGAAGGTATCCGTGATCAAGATAAAACGATCGCTGGTTATGCCCATGAAGCAGGACGCGGGATTATTATTGTGGTAAACAAATGGGATACTCTTGAAAAAGACAACCATACCATGAAGAAATTCACTGATGACATTCGTCGTGACTTCCAGTTTATCGACTATGCACCGATCATTTTCGTATCTGCAGAAACCAAACAACGTTTAGTGCAACTACCAGAAATGATTGCCCACGTTCATGGTAACTTCAATCGTCGTGTTCAATCATCATTATTGAATGAGGTATTGGTTGATGCGATCCGTATTAACCCAGCACCATCTGACAAGGGTAGAAAATTACGTATTTACTACCTAACACAGGTCAAATCTGCACCGCCAACTTTTGTGGCATTTGTCAATGATGAAGAGCTAATGCACTTCTCATATGAGCGCTTTCTTTCAAATCAAATCAGAAAATCTTTCGATTTTTTAGGTACACCTATTCAAATCATCACAAGAAACAGAAAATAACAAAAAAAGATATAAAACACGCCTATTTTTAACCAAAAACGTTGTTATATAGCGGTTTGTATGGTATTCTATAAAAGGATTATCTGAGAGACATTTCGATT
This sequence comes from Carnobacterium sp. 1290_CSPC, assembly GCF_001053265.1. Taxonomy (NCBI): domain Bacteria; kingdom Bacillati; phylum Bacillota; class Bacilli; order Lactobacillales; family Carnobacteriaceae; genus Carnobacterium; species Carnobacterium sp. 1290_CSPC. The sequence goes on along the minus strand of NZ_JVVG01000024.1, from coordinate 25,271 downwards.
ATCCCGTATATTTATCTTTGAATAAATATATCCGAAAGAATTTCGGAGGAGGTGAAATTAGAATGGCAAATAAAGCAGAATTAGTACAAAACGTTGCAAATGCAGTAGGTGATTCTAAAAAAAGTGTAGCACCAGTTGTAGATGCAGTTTTCGAACAAATCGAAGCATTTTTAGCTGACGGAGAAAAAGTTCAATTAATCGGTTTTGGTAGCTTTGAAGTTCGTGACCGCGCTGCGCGTAAAGGTCGCAACCCTCAAACTGGCGATGAAATCGAAATCCCTGCAAGCAAAGTACCAGCTTTCAAACCTGGTAAAGCATTGAAAGATGCAGTTAAATAAGATTACAAAGAACGTCGTTGATGTCAGAGACATCAGCGGCTTTTTTATTTGCAGTATTTTGCCAAATACACCAAAAAAATTGCAGAAAAGTAGCAAAAATATGGGCTTCTATGATGGATGGTGTTAGTAGATGCTATAATGACTGGTCAGAATAGGTAACTATGACGCTATCTATAATTAGCTTGGAAATCGCAAGATATGCACGAAAAAGGAGGCTAGACTATTGTCCAACCTCCTTATTTAATGTGTTATTGTCTAAACTATTTTACTTCGATAATTGCCGTTTTTTCATCGACTGAGCCGTCAGCGACTACTTCAACATTGTCATATTGATCGGCGTTTGTGATAATAACCATAACATCTGGATCATAACCAGCTTCTGTAATAACTGCTAAGTCAAAGCTTCCTAAAAGGTCACCTTTGTTTACTTGATCACCTTGTTTGACTTCACTTGTAAAGCCGTGACCGTTTAAATTCACAGTGTCGATACCAATATGGATTAAGACTTCTAAGCCTGATTCACTGGCTAAACCATAAGCGTGGCCCGTTTTAGAAGCGATCGTTAAACTACCTGAAATGGGTGCATATACATTACCACTTGCGTCAGGAACGATGGCTAATCCTGGTCCCATCATACCTTGAGAGAATACTGGATCGTTGACATTTTCTAGGGCTGTGACCTTACCAGCAAGTGGTGCAACAATTGTCTTATCATCGCTTGCTAGGCCAGTGCTTTCACCTGGTACAGTGTTTGTTTCTGATGTAGGGGCTGTTTCTTCAGTTTCATGAGCAGCAACTACGTTTGCTTCTTTCTCTTTCTCAGCTTGGGTAGCTTTTGCCTCTTTTTTCGCAATAGATTTACCGTAAATGTATGTGGCTACGAATGCAACAACGATAGATACGGCGATGGCAAGCATAAATGTTGGTATAAAGCTAGGGATGATGGCAACGAAACCAATCACACCTGCAGGTCCTAATGACTGACTACGAACGTTAAAAATACCTAAAATGACTGAGGCGATACCTGAAGCGATTAACCCGATGAAGAATGGGTATTTCAATTTCAAGTTGACCCCGAACATGGCTGGTTCAGTAATCCCTAGCATGGCAGATAGAGATGATGATGTCGCTAAACCTTTAGTTTTTTCATTTTTAGTGATGAAGTATACGGCTAAGGTCGCTGCCCCTTGAGCAACATTGGCAACTGATGCGATTGGGAAAATGAAGTTACCACCTGTAGTCGCAACATCTGCAATTAGGGCTGTTTCAATCGCTGGGAATGATTGGTGTAAGCCTGTTAATACAATTGCTGAGTAGAATAGACCGAATACACCATAACCAAATGCCCCTAGGTAAGAAATAGCTTCTACAATACCGTTCAGTAATAAATCAGATAGGGTACGTAGGACTGGTCCTACTACTGTAAAGGTAATCATCCCTGTTAAGATGATGGTTAACATCGGTGTGAAGGTAAAGTCGATGGCATCTTTTAGGTGTTTATGGAAGAAGTTTTCCAATTTAGCTAGAATCCAAGCAACCCCAATAACAGGTAAAACTTGTCCTTGGTAACCAGCTTGGGCAATCTCTAAGCCAAAAATATTCCATACCGGCATTTCACCGGCTGCAGTCACATTGGCCACGTCGTAACCATTTACTAGTTGTGGCATAACCATGATTAACCCCATGGTGGCACCTAGATAAGGGTTACCGCCAAATCGTTTAGTAGCCGAAAAGGCAATTAAAACAGGTAGGAAGGCAAAGGCAGCAGAAGCGAACATGTTGATCATGTCAGCAAAATCTGCCCAGGCAGGGTACATAGCAACTAGAGCTTCAGGTCCAAATAAGTTTTCACTTGTTAGGACGTTGTTGACTGCCATAATCAAACCACCGGCAGTTAGGGCTGGAATTAATGGAACGAAAATATCTGATAATACCTTAATAACTGCCATTACTGGGTTTTGTTTACCCTGATTTTTAGCCGATTCTTTTACTTCCTCTTTGGATGCAGGCTTAATATCGGCGATTTTTGTATATTCCTCATATACCTTATTCACATCACCAGGTCCTACAATAATTTGATATTGACCGTTCGCTTGGAAGGTTCCTTTCAAGTCTGGGTCATTATCTAATGCTGATTGGTCAATCTTTGCTTCATCTTTCACTACTAAACGCAACCGTGTCGCACAGTGGGCTGCAGTCACAACATTGTCTTCCCCCAACGCTTGGTGGATACGTTTGGCAACTTCTTTATGATTCATGATATTTACCTCTTTTCTTCATATGTGCTTTTGAATTTAAGCGTTTTCATTTACTTGCTTAAAATTTTAACAGGCGTATGGCAATATGTCAAACGTTTGACAGAAAATTTTTCATTTACATATTAATTCATTGAAAAATAGGGACATTTAATATGGAAACGCTTGCTATTTTCCCAAGATATGCTTAAAATGATAGCATCATAAACGTAAGAATGAGGATGCAAGAAATTCATCATTTATTAGGAGGATACACATGTCTTTTAAATTACACAGCTTTAACAAAGCAGATCGATACCGAAACTATGCCGACTGGCCAGAGGACTATGTCACAGCACTCAATGAATTAGCGGACCAATCACCATGGCGCAATCACTTCCACCTGGAACCCAAAACCGGACTGATCAACGACCCAAACGGCTTTTCGTATATAAACGGAGAATGGCAACTTTTCTACCAATACTATCCCTTTGGCCCAGTTCACGGCCTAAAATCTTGGTACCGAGTAACCTCTAAAGACTTAATCCACTGGGAGGAAAAGGGGTTGGGACTGCTTCCTGACAGCGCCTTAGATGCTCACGGTGCCTATTCAGGTTCAGCAACCGCTGATGGTGACAAATTACGGTTATTTTATACAGGTAATGTGCGCGATGAGAATTGGGTTCGTCATCCAAAACAAAATACGGTTACCTTCGACCCTGAAACAGGGGCCCTGGGTCAAAAAGAGCTAATCATTGATGAAATTGATCAGGCGACAGACCATTTCCGCGACCCTATGTATTTTACAGCTCATGGTCAATCTTGGTTAGTCATTGGGGGCCAAAGAAAATCTGACGAGCGGGGGACCTTGTATTTATACCAAGCAAACCCAGAAAATCTAGACCAGTGGACTTACCACAGCGAATTACCGATCCCGCAAGCAGACTCTGCCTATATGTTTGAATGTCCAAATATTAACCAAGTAGATGGCAAAGTCTTTGTCACTTTCTGTCCGCAAGGAATTGACCAAGACCAATTAACCTATCAAAATATTTACCCTAACGCTTATCTAGTGGCGGATGCTTTTACTGCAGCAGGCAAATTAGAAAACCCTGGTCAACTAGAAAACTTAGATTACGGTTTTGATGTGTATGCCAGTCAACTGATCAATGCGCCTGATGGGCGAGTGCTAGGCGTTTCCTGGTTAGGTCTACCGGAAATTGATTATCCAACGGACCAATATGGTTACCAAGGTGCCTTAAGCTTAATCAAAGAATTTCGCATTCAAGATGGTCATTTATACCAATACCCAGTAGCTGAGACCTTGGCCTTAAGACAAGCGCCACAAGCCCTTTTTGACCATATTGAAATGGACCAAAACAACTACGAATATGCCTTTGAAGTAGCGGCAAATAAACAAGCGACCATTCAATTATATGCAGACGCAGACAAAAAACACTTTGTCACCTTATCCATTGATACAATTGATGGTAAAATAAAACTTGATAGAAGTGAGATGGGGACAATTTTTGCTGAAGACTTTGGCACAAGTCGAACGCTTGACCTAGCTGGCCAAGAAAAAGTGACAGTGAATGTCTTTGCGGATACATCTGTATTAGAGATTTTCGTGAACGATGGCGCTTATGTCATGTCTTCAAGAATTTTTACACCATCTAACCAACACACACATATTTTTGCAGATGGAACTGACAACAACCTGGTCTACCCCCTGCAAAAATAATGAATAAGGGGGGAAGAACCTTGCGGGCAAAGTTACAAGATGTAGCAGCTTTAGCTGGTGTTTCAGTAACAACAGTGAGTCGCGTCATTAATCAAAAGGGTTATTTATCACAACAAACTATTGATAAAGTCCATGCAGCCATGAAAGAATTGAATTATTATCCAAATTCACTGGCGCGGAGTTTACAAGGCAAGTCGACCAAGTTGGTGGGCTTGATTTTTCCTAATATCGACACCATTTTTTACGCAGAATTGGTCAACCATCTGGAGCAAATCCTCTTTGCCAAGGGGTATAAGACCATCATCTGTAATAGCGAGCGAGATGCTGACAAGGAAGCTGAGTACTTGAATATGCTCCAATCCAACCAAGTGGAAGGGATTATTGCGGGGGCCCATAATTTGAATTATACGGATTACGAGCAGGTGACTGCGCCTGTGATTTCTTTCGACCGGTATATCGGGGAAAATATTCCTATTGTGTCCTCTGATAACTATCTGGGTGGGAAGTTGGCGACAGAAACCTTACTTAAGGGGCAACCGACCAAACCTTGGATGATTACTGGGGCCAATGATCCCAATTCGCCGACTCATTTGCGTTACCAGGCTTTTATGGATGTGACCAAGGCCCATGGTTTAGACGGTCAAATCACTAACATTCCAAAGAACTTTTCGCAAATTAGAAAGCAATTGATAATCAAAGCTTTATTACTAGAAGAAACACCGGATGCCATCTTTTGTTCGGATGATTTGACGGCCATGTTGGTCATGAATACCGCCAGTGAATTGGGAATGATAATTCCGGATGATTTAAAGTTAGTGGGCTATGACGGTACAGACTTTATCCAGACCTATGTCCCGCAATTAACGACTATTGCCCAACCCATTAAAGATTTGGCTGACTTATTAGTAGATGTCCTCTTGCTACAAATTGATCACTCGCTTGAGGTCAAGAAGGATGCGGATAATCGGTATGTCCTGCCTATTAAATTAATTCCCGGACAGACTGTCTAGTTTCCAGCTTGTAACATATAGAAGGTGAAATAATGGAAGAAATTGTATTTGAAGCCATGGGGACAACCATCAGTCTAGCTATTGTCCATGATAAGGCCAAGGTATTATTAACTGAAGCCAAGCGTCGCCTATTGGATTATGAAGAACGATTTTCTGCAAATGATCCTGACAGCCTTTTGATGCGGGTTAATGCGAAGGCAGGTCTGGCTCCTGTACAAGTAGACGCAGATTTATTCAAATTAATCGCCATTGGCAGAGACTATTCTCTGCGTTCAGACGTTAGTTTGAACATTGCAATCGGACCTTTAATCAAACTATGGCAGGTTGGTTTTGAGGGCGCTAATTTACCAAGTGAAGGGGCTATTCAAGACCGGTTAGCCCTTACTCACCCTGCAGACATTATTTTAGATGATGCGAAACAAACAGTTTACTTAGCGAAACAGGGAATGGAAATTGACTTGGGGGCAGTTGCTAAGGGATATTTTGCTGACTTAATCAAAGATTATTTCCTTGAGCAAGATGTTCAATCAGGCATGATTAACTTGGGTGGGAATGTATTACTAGTCGGCGCACATCTTGAAAATCCTGGTGGTTTTTGGCGAGTAGGGGTCCAAGATCCTGACCAAAGTCGCAACCATTTACGCGGGATTATCCAATTTCAAGATGGGTCGGTGGTGACTTCTGGTATTTATGAGCGGCATTTTGAATACCAAGGCAAAACCTACCACCATATTTTTGATTCGCAAACGGGTTATCCGGTAGACAATGACCTGGCGGGCTTGACCATCGTCTCTAAGTCTTCCTTGGTTGGGGAGATTTACACGTCTTTATACTTTAATTTAACCAGTCAAGATTTATTGGCGAAATTATCTGCTACTAGCGGGGTTGAAGCGGTCATTATCACAAGAGACGGGGACGTTGTATTGACAGAGGGGATTAAACCCTTTTACACACCGGTTACTGAAGTTGAAAGTCCCTATTATTAAATTGTGATTCAAGAGAAGTCTAGTAAAATGGGCTTCTTTTTTATTACAATCTTGTCAGCGTGGGGGGCGGTAACTCTTTTTCAAAAGGAGAGGAATTATAGCCCTGGTGGAAGATTTTACCTGGTGAATTGTGCTAAAATAGGCTAGGTATAGGGGGTTGGATCTTTTGGACCAATTAGTGAATGAATTTATTACGTATATACAGCAAAATGAGATTGAAAAGGCCAATGTGGTTTTTGAAAAAATCTTAGGACAGCTTGAAAAAGAAGATGCCCAAGTCATGGCGCAAACGGGATACAGCCTGGCGCAATTAGGCTTTGTGGATTATGCCAATGAGATTTATACAGTGGGAGAAGACAGATTTCCTGAGGAAGATTCATGGATCTTATTGAAGGGTGAGTTAGCCCTAGATAATGGACAAGTGGAAGAATCGATTGATGAATTACTGAAAATTACGCCGGAATCACCATTATATGTGGATGCGTTATTACTACAGGCGGATGCTTATCAAATGTATAATTTGCCGGAAGTGGCCTTGGTCAAATTGAGTGAAGCGCGGGAATTAGCGCCAAACCAACCGGTGATTTTATATGGGATTGCGGAATTACGGTTCCAACAGGGTGAATTCCAACAAGCCTTGCCGTTATATGAGCGGTTATTGCAGTCTGAGGAGACGCCAGAATCTTTATTTGAAACTATTGAAGCCCATTTTGCTTATGCTAAGGCGGCAACGGGGGACTTTGAAGAAGCCATTGAATTAATTGAAGCGACACCTGAAAATGATCGGACAGATGAGCAACAAGAACAATTAGCCTTCTATTATGTGGAAACAGAAAACTTTGAAAAAGCCAATACCATTTTAGAGGCCTTGTATGAAGACGATAAATTATCGGACGGGTTACTAGCGGTTTTCGCTCAAGTGAAGAATGCCTTTCATGACCATGATGGGGCTTTGGAGATGATCGACAAGGCTATTTTGGTGAACCCATATGAAGCTCGTTTGTATTTCCAAAAGGCTGAATTTGCTCAACAAATTGGAAACCGGGAAACGGCTCGAGAGGCTTTGGAATTGGCTTTAGATATCGATCCTGACTACGGCCAGGCTTTAGTATTGCTACTGCAATTATTGATTGATGACGAGGACTACGGAACAGCCCGAGCCTTGATTCAAGATATGGATGAAAAAGGGATCGAGTTTGACCGTTATGTTTGGATGAAGGCTAAAGTCTTCCAAGAGTTAGAAGAATTTGACTTTGCTAACCAAGCCTACACCGATGCTTACCCACAGTTGAAAGAAGATATGTCCTTCTTACATGACTATTTCGACTTTTTACGAGAAGCAGGGGACTGGCGCCGAATTGAAGCAATCTTTAAAGAACAAAGTGACTTAGCCCAAAGACCAGAATTCCAAGATGTTTATGAAAGTTTACAAGATTGGTTGGCTGAAAACGAAGGTTTTTAATCAAAATACGAGGATACATACGAGTGAGATTACATGAACCATAGTGAATGAGAATTTTAGGAGGCAGGATTATGCGCGTATTAGTAACAGGATTTTTAGGTAGAATGGGTTCCACAGCCGCCAACATGGTCATTAACCATGAAGGATTTGAATTGGTGGCTTTAGCCAATAATGATTTAAACAAGCAAGCAGACCGAGTAGCTGAATGGTCAGATAAGGCGCCAATTTTTGAAAGCATTCAAGATGCGATTAGCCAAGTTGATATTGATGTAGCCATCGACTTTACGATTCCAGCTGCAGCTTATCAAAATACCAAATACTATATTGAACATGATATCCACCCAGTAGTTGGTACAACTGGTTTTACTGATGCAGAAATTGAAGAATTAACGGCTTTATCTGAAGCAAAAAAATTGGGTGGTTTAATTGCACCGAATTTCGCCATTGGGTCAGTATTGATGCAAGTCTTCTCAGCTAAGGCTGCTAAATATTTACCAGACGTTGAAATTACTGAAATTCATCACAATCAAAAATTGGATGCCCCAAGTGGTACGGCCGAAAAAACAGCTAAATTAATTTATGAAGCACGCGGCGAGCATGTTTCTGGACATCCAGAGGAAACAGAATCAATGCCAGGCGCACGTGGCGCTGATTTCCACGGCATCCGCATCCATTCATTACGTTTACCAGGCTACAACTCACACCAAATCGTACAATTCGGCGGTGTTGGGGAAGCCTTAACTATCCGTCAAGATTCATTCGACCGTAACTCATACATGCCCGGCGTAGCATTGGCAGTTGAAAAAGTGGGCGAATTAGACGGTTTAATCTATGGTTTGGAGCACTTATTAGATGACTAATAGCCAAGAATTTACCAAAGCAGCACCTATTATTCATACCCTCAATGAGGCTGGCTACGAGGCTTACTTTGTGGGTGGTGCTGTGCGGGACTTGCTATTAGACTTGCCCATCCATGATGTAGATATTGCCACCTCTGCCTATCCAGCTGAAGTTCAAGCCTTGTTTCCACGTCATTTTGATGTGGGCTTAGATCATGGGACGATTATGGTCTGGTTTGAAGGTGAAACCTATGAAATCACTACCTTTAGAACCGAATCGACCTATCAAGATTACCGTCGCCCGGACAAGGTAACCTTTGTTCAAAACTTAGAAGAAGACCTATTGCGCCGTGACTTTACCATTAATGCCTTGGCCATGAATCCTGACCACAAGATAGTGGATTATTTCCATGGGCAAAAGGATTTAGCAGACCAAGTTATCCGGGCTGTGGGTAATCCACATGACCGCTTTAATGAAGATGGTCTCCGCATGATGCGAAGCGTTCGGTTTGCTAGTCAACTTGACTTTCAAATTGAGCCAGAAACCCTAGTAGCAATCGCTGAAAACGCTGGGATATTAATTCATATTGCAGTTGAACGAATTGCGGTTGAAATGAATAAACTGTGGATTGGTGTCAATTGGCACAAAGGATTAGACTATTTTCTTGAAACAGATTTAATTCAGTATGTACCCTATTTAGCGGATTACAAAGCTGTTTTCACAGATTTACTAGGTCATACCAGTGACCAAGTCCAAATCCCAAATGAAAACTTTGCCTGGGCCTTATTCTTCTGGCGGGCCTTTGAACGAAATGGTAAGGAAGATTTGGCGGCCATTCAACAGCAAGTCCGCCAATTCACCAAGGCTTGGAAAATGTCTAACAAAGCCCAAAAGGATATCCTTGCTTACTTAGATATCTTGATTTATCGGGCCCAAGCAGCTGAATGGACCCTAGCTGATTTATACGGCCGTGACCCAGATCAAATTGTCTTAGTGGAAGGTTTTATCGAAGCACAGCAAGCAGCTGGTCAAGAAGGATTTAAAGCTGTTTTCAAACAGCCAAAAGTCCAAGTCGTTCAGGACTTATTTGACCAACTACCGATTCAATCATTACGTGATTTAGCTATCAATGGTCAAGATATTATTCAAGAAATCAATCCAGAAAATAAACGGGCTATAGGCCAAATGCTACAGTTTTTAGAGCAAGCTGTTGTGGCCCAAGATGTGGTGAATGACCGAGCGGCTTTATTGGCTTATCTAGATACCCATCATGATCAAATAAACGAAATTTAATTGTAGGAAGGTGTTAGAAGTGACAACCACTTATGCGGTTCTGGACTTAGAAACAACAGGATCTACATATGATAACGGTGACCGCATTATTCAAATTGGGGTGGCCTTTGTTCAGAACGGGCAGGTTGTGGATCAATTTGCTACGGATATCTTTCCTAACCAAGAAATTCCACGTGAAATTACCAAGTTGACCGGGATTACTAATGAACAAGTCAAGCGGGCGCCAAAGTTTGAAGCAGTTGCAGAATTCCTTTGGCAAAAGCTGTCCAACACGGTCATTGTTGCCCATAATATTGGCTTTGATTACAAATTTTTAGACAAGAGCTTCCAAGCTCACGGCTACCCGGCTATGACCCATGACCGGGTAGATACTGTGGAAATGGTGAGGACCCTTTTCCCAACGGCAGATTCCTATAAACTTGGTGAATTCTGTCTAGCACACGGCATCCAACTTGAAAATGCCCATACGGCCATTGATGATGCAGTGGCAACCGCCCATATTTTGATTATGTGTCAGGAAAAAGTAGCCACCATGCCAGTCGAGTTATTCGCTCAGCTTCAGCCATTCTTACATTATTTTATTGGGCAAACCGGCGACTACATGGCCTTATGGTTTAAAGACCACAAGGGGCCCAAACGTCCTTACGAATACATCGCGCCATTTGTCTTGAATCCAAAATTAGCCAATTTTCATATTTTTCCTGCTGGCTTTGGGACAAAAGAAGCTAGCTATTTACAAGCTGGTGATTTAAAGGTGATTGAAGCCAATCACGGGGTAAGCTTAGCGCCCCTTCAAAAGACGATGGTCAAAGATGTAGCACCATTTTTCCATGAGAAAGCGACCACCTCTACAGATACGAATAAAAGACCTAAATACGCCTTTCTAACGGCCAATGCAGGAGTTGGAAAATCCTTGGCCTACGTGGTATCGGCCTTATCAGCTGATGATACGGCTAGTCAACAAACTGGGGCTAAGTCTGGGGTAAATAACGGGCAAACTCAAGTGGTCATTTCAACCTCAACAGTGATCTTACAGCACCAGTTCTTGGATAAAACGGTCCAATTAGCGGCCAACCTATTAGGCAAACCTTTGAAAACAGTGATTTTAAAAGGGCAAAACCACTTTATCCAGTTGACGAAATTGCAGAAATACACCCAACAGTTAAAGCAACATCCAGAATCGGCCTTAAAACGAGATGTCTTAATTTCAGTGGCACTTTTTGTCTGGTTGCATGAAACTGAAACAGGTGACTTGCATGAACTGAATCCTGGCTTAAATAATGAGCTTTACTGGCAAAATGTCAATCGCCAATCAAAAGGCAGCCGAAATGATGAAATTCAACGGTGGGCGGATTATGCTTTCTATGAACGACATGTGACGGAAGCCAAATCTGCAGATATCGTGATTTTAAACCACGCTTACTTTGTCTACCATTACCAAGATTTAATTGACCAAGCTATTTTGACAGAAGAAGCTAAGGTCATTATTGATGAATGCCATCAATTACCAGTCACCGTCCATCAACAACAGATTAAGACCCTCCAATCGAAAGAGGTGGAGGAAACTTTAACGGCGATGGAACGAACGGTGCATCGGTTGATGGACAAGGTAGTCACCAACAATGTGAAAATCCAGGCAGTCGACAAACTCTACCATGTGGAGAAAAATTTACAGGAAGCCTGGGGCAATTTAGACCGGTTTATCGATCAAATTTCAGATAAATTCCAAACCAAGTCTTACTACCAACGGCATACGGCGCAAAAATCCTATTATATTGCACATGACTATTATCTAGTAGCCAATTGGCGTGAGTCGGCCCAAAAGGCGGTTACAGCCATGTCTAAGATGGTGTCACCATTGAAGGTCATTGCGAGACAGCTATACCAAATGGAAATTTTGACCAAGCGGGCCTACCAGCAAATACTTGGCCAGTTAAACCAGTACGATTACGCAATTCAAATCTGGCTAGAAACAACTAAATCAAGTGAAAATTATTATGCGGACTTACAAGTCAACTTCGGCAAACACAGTGTCCAAGTGACCATTGACCGCAAATTGTACACCAGTCAGTCTCATTTAGCGGCTATTTTCCAAGCGATTCCAAGCAAAATGTTATTGGTATCGGCGTCACTTGAAATCGTCCGGTCTAAAAATATGATCCAGTCATTATTTGGTATCGAGGACTTTGCCTGGTATTCTTTCATGGAAGATTCGTACACCCAGCAATTTGTCCAAGGGCGGAACCATCAAGTTCGTGGCTATTACCTGAAAGATTTCCTCTCTATCGACAAATACAATGAAGACCAGGCTGCTATGGTGATTGCTGATTTGGTAGAAACCCTATGGACCAATCGCAAAACTATGCGGAAAATCCAAGTCTTCTTCCAGTCTAGGTCTTTGATGCGGGCAACGCAATTTGAAATGAAGCAGCGGATGGCTCGGTCTGACTATGGCAACCTGATTGTTCAAAACAATCAACGCAATCTAGACCGGTTAGCCCGTCAGTATGAAGACAGTTTACGAGCCATTTTATTCGCAGTGGCTAGTTTCCAAGAAGGGGTCCATCTCAATGCCAAAACGGACGCCTTTGTCCTAACCAGACTGCCGTTCTCAGCGCCAGATACGCCGGATGAATTGGCCAAGCAAGATTATCTAAAATCACTGGGCGATAACTATTTTGAGGATGTGGCCTTACCGGATATGTTAATGAATTTAACGCAAATCTTTGGCCGGATGGCCGCGTCGGGTAGCCAAGATGCTATCTTTATCTCACTCGATAAGCGGTTAGAAAAGGCAGCCTATGCTGACCAAATTGCTGATGTGATGCCGGATGCTCTAAACATGCAGACGGTAAAACTTCATGAATTGAAGCGGATAGATTAAAAATATGTTAGAATATACCTACAAAAGGGGCAAGAGATCATGAAACGCAAATTATTTTCCATTTTGATCGCCGTAATGGTGATTTATTTGGTAGGGTCCACCTATATTTACGCGAATTCGCAACAAATGGTGGCTAGTGCAGAAGCAGAAACGACGAAAGTCGCAAAGGATGCTGGCTTAACCAATATTACTGATTTTTATGTATTTAACAAAGATGAAACGTATTATGCCGTTATGGGCGAAAACAGTGAAGGGCGCCAAGTTTATTTTGCCTACCAACCCGATACTGATTACCAGAAAATGGGCTTTGTAGATGAGATGGTTAACGAAGATAATGCCTTTTCACTGACAAGATACGAAATGCCTGATGTCAATGTAAGAACAGCCAACCTCGGTATCGAAAACGATACATTCGTGTGGGAAGTTTCATTCACAGATGCAGACGGCCGTCTTGGCTACCATTACATCAATGCAACAACTGGTGAATGGTACGAAACCATCAACGACTTATAGGAGGAATGAGGCTATGGAATTAGCAAATAGAATAAAAAAAATGCAGGGGTCACAAACATCAGCTGCTGCAGCTAAGGCTCGTGCACTACAAGCACAAGGAATTGACGTCATCTCACTAGCAGTAGGGGAACCAGATTTTAACACCCCAAACTATATCCTAGAACAAGTAAAAGAGGATATGTCTGCCGGGCGCGGTCACCATTACACCGATTCAACAGGGATTACAGCTTTAAAGCAAGCCATCATTGACTATCATGCTGAATATGATAAGGTCAACTACACGTTAGATCAAGTCTTTATTGCCGATGGGGCGAAGATGGTCCTTTATTACACTTTCCAATCCCTTTTAAACGAGGGGGATGAAGTCTTAATCCCAGCACCTTACTGGGTGAGCTACGTGGATCAAGTGAAGATGGCAGACGGGGTACCAGTGATTTTTGAAACATCATCAAGTGATAACTTTAGAATCACCCCAGAATTGTTAGACCAACATGTGACTGACAAAACAAAATTACTAGTCTTAAATACACCGTCAAACCCAACAGGGGCGATTATGAGTGAAGAAGACGCCCGCGCAGTAGCCCAATACTGTTTAGACCACAACATCCTAGTGGTTGCCGATGAAATTTACTACCGTTTAGTCTACAACGGCCATCAATCACAATCGATTGCAGCTATTTCACCGGAAGTTAAAGAAAATACAATCGTGATTAATGGTTTCTCAAAAGCCTATGCGATGACAGGTTGGCGTTTAGGCTATGCCTTAGCGGATAACAAATATGTTGGCGCTTTTGCTAAATTGGCTAGTCAAATCAACTCAAACCCAGCAGGTATCAGTCAATTTGCAGCCTTAGCCGCCTTAACTGGTCCTCGTGAAGAGGCCGTTGAAGCCATGCGTAAAGAATTTGAAAACCGCCTAAATGCGGCCTACGAAGAAGTATTAACGATTCCGGGCTTTAGGTTAGATTTCAAACCGCAAGGGGCATTTTACCTATTCCCAGATGCAACTGAAACTGCTAGATTATGTGGCTATGAATCAGTAACTGACTTAGCCAATGCCTTCATCGATGAAGCATATGTTGTTGGTGTGCCTGGAGTGGCCTTTGGAAAGGCAGACCATATTCGTTTTTCATACGCAACCAACGAAGAAACATTTGCAGAAGCCATGAAACGTATCCGTGAATTTGTCCAAGGGAAAATGGCTAAATAATAGACGCAATTTTTATCTGATAAAATACGCATAAAAAAAGTTAGGTTACTTTATAGTCCTAACTTTTTTGTATTATAATAGACTTGATAGCAACCCAGCGGACCGGTTATTTTTCAAGAAATGAATAACACGACGGTAGATGAAATAGATAAGCAAGTAAAACGATAAAAGGAGGGTGCCGCATGCAAAGAGAATACTATACAGTCCTACGCAACCGTATTTTAGAATCATACCACCGGTTGAACATCTCAAATGAAGAAATGATGCTTTTAATCCACTTTTTAACTTTCCAACAAGCAGGTGAAGACTTTCCAGCTATTTCCCTGATTGGTCGGCGGATGAATGTAAAAGACCAACAACTTTATGACATGATCCAGTCTTTAATTGAACGAGGCTTTCTAAGTATCCCCTCTTATAAGAATGATCAAGGTAAATCGGTTGAGTATTATTCCTTGGATCCTCTCTATCAAAAAATCATGCAATTGGATAAAGTAGACGAAAGTGAACGATTTAAAGAGGCTAAAGCTACTAAAGAGGGTGAAGTGTTCGACATGATTCAAGTCGAGTTTGGTCGTCAATTATCGCCAATTGAATATCAAAAGATTAGTGATTGGTTCAAGAAAGACGGTTATGACCCAGACGTCGTCAAGGAAGCCTTGAAAGAATCCGTCTTAAACAATGTCTATTCCTTGAATTATATGGACCGGATCTTATTAAACTGGTCTAAACGTAAACAGACTCAAGCGAATGATTCAGCAGGTTTCAGCAAGCAAAAAGCGCAAACCCAAGACCTCCCACCGGTTCCAGTCACCAAATGGCTAAATAAATAATTTTTCAGAAAAATCATTAAATATGGAAGAGGAGGGCTTAGCCGTGGCTGAATTACCTTTAAAAACCAAAGCAGAAACAATCGCTATCCTAGATGAGCTAGATAAACTATACCCCAACCCAAAAACCATGTTGGACTATCAAACCCCATTCCAATTAGTGATAGCGGTTTTGATGTCCGCGCAAACGACTGATGTGGCGGTCAATAAAGTGACGCCCGACTTATTTGCTAGGTATCCGGACCCAGACCATATGGCTGAAGCGGACTTAGCAGATTTAGAGTCCTATATAAAAACGATTGGTCTTTACCATAACAAGGCCAAGAATATGAAGAAGACAGCCATCATACTTCGCGACGAATTCAATGGACATGTACCCAAAACCCGGGAAGAATTGATACAATTACCGGGTGTTGGTCGGAAAACAGCCAACGTCGTCTTAAGTGAAGCCTTTGGGATCCCGACAATCGCGGTCGATACCCACGTTGAACGGGTGACCAAGCGGATGGGCATTGTCGACCCGGATGCCAGCGTTAGACAAACGGAAGAAACCTTAATGGCGAAAATCCCTAAAGAAAGATGGCGGGATGCCCACCACCAATTCATTTATTTTGGCCGAGAATACTGCACTGCCCGTAATCCTAAATGTGCATCTGACCCGAGGATTACTTTCTGTGAATGTCGAAAGCTCAAATAAATATCGGATTTTTGAAAGCTAAAAGAGCCTGTCAGTTTCAGAACGTCACTTGATTAATATTTTGAAGTTGGGTATATTTATGAACAAGGAAATGAAAGAGAAGGTGAAAACATGCCTGCAGAACATGACGGGACGCAAACAGCTGAAAGTTTACACGCCTTACGTGTCCACTTAAAAGGGAGTCAATACATCCTTGAAGTGCTTAAAAAAGATATGCGTAAGAAAGGTTTAAGTGAAAACGAGTTTACAGTCTTAGAGTTACTATATAATCGTGGTCAACAACCCATCCAACAAATTGGTAAACGGATCCTGATTCCATCATCAAGCTTAACTTATGTGATTGATCGCTTAGAGGATAAGGGTTTTGTTGAACGTACGCATAATCCTGAAGACCGTCGAGTGATCTATGCTAAAATCACAAAACTAGGCCGCGAGAAAATGGCAGAAGTTTTCCCTGGACATAGTCAATTAATCGCTGATATGTTCCAAGAATTTAGCGCTGAAGATATAGAAACGTTTATTCATTTAACCAAAAAACTAGGCTTTACAGCCCAAAAAATGCTAGAAAAATAAGAGGTGTGAAAAAAGTCGTTAAGACTAAACGTGCTGGACCAAAAGCCGAACAATTACTTGTGAGTTTTTGGCGTATATTGGGAAGCATCGGAAGCGTTTGACTTTTCTAACCTGATATTAGGATTAATAGGATTTTATATGGAGAAGTTTATCTATGTGATAGCTTCTCCTTTTTTTTCGGCATCGATTATTGGTAAGCTTGGCCAAGATTTTCACATGTTGAAAAGTGTACGAATATGATATGATTATACAGAATGATTGGGGTGTTGATATGAAGGAAATAATCCATTTTTATCATACAAATGACTGGCATTCTCACTTGGAGAACTGGCCAAAATTTTTACGTTATTATCAAACACAAGCGGATAAACATCGAAGTGAAGGCGAAGCCCATTTTCTTTTTGATATAGGTGATGCAGTTGACCGCCAACATCCTTTAACAGAAGCTAGTCAGGGGCAAAATATGATAACCTTGATGAATGAAATTGGGGTAGATGTTGCGACAATTGGCAACAACGAGGGGATTGGAAGTCAGCATGATATCCTAGACAACCTGTATGAACAGGCTGATTTTCCGGTTGTTTTAGGCAATATTTTCGATAAAGAAAGTGGCCTACCACCCAAATATACCCAAGACTACACCATGATTCAAACCAATCAGGGCAGTCGGTTTGCGGTATTTGGCATGACGGCCCCATTTGAAATTTCTTATAGCGTAGTTGGCTGGGACCCGATTGATCCACTCTTGAGCATCGCACGTGTATTAAAGGACATCAAGGCAAATGAAACTTTTGATGGTATTCTGCTGCTGAGTCATCTCGGTTTACTAGCAGACCGCCAAATCGCTGAGCAATTTCCAGAAATCTTGGCTATTTTCGGTGCCCACACCCACCACGTTTTACCAAAAGGCGAATGGGTCGGCCACACGCTATTAACTGGTGGCGGTAAATACGGGCAATTTATGGGCCATCTAACCCTTGAAATCAACAAAGGTGAAGGGCGTTTATATACCCCTGGCAAAATGGCCACAGATGCGCAACAAGCTAACCCGATTATCGATTATGCACGCTATTTCAAATTGGACGAAGAATTGATCGCTTCTGACCGCATTTCTGCCTACGATGAAGACTATAACAAGGTAAATAGGTGGTTAGAAGAGGGCGAAAGCCAATTGAAAAACCAAATCGTTGGCCAATTACCTATCACTTTAACAGCGGATGAGAATCATTTTTCACCCTTACAATACGACACCTTATTCGCCATGAAAGTAGCCAGTGGTGCAGATATTGCTATGATTAATTCGGGCTTATTTCTACAAGGATTGCCTGCTGGGCCAGTATCCAAATATGATTTGCATAAGGCACTACCACATCCTATTCGCTTTATGGTGGTCGAGTGTACAGTTTCAGAATATTTGGATCAAATATACCCGCAAATTACAACGCTCAGACCAGATTTACAAACTATGCCGATTAAAGGATCTGGATTCAGAGGGCGGATTTTTGGGCAATTAATGGTCTTAGACAATGCAAAATTAGACCAGCTTGCACCAGATCAACCTTTGAAAATCATTACAATTGACCACCTATTGTATTTGCCTTTTTTCACGGAACTAATCAATAAAAAACATTATTTATGGGGACAACCCTTTATACGAGAACTCATTGCGGATAAGATTCAGCAAGCCAGTAGTCGCGATGAATAGCTATATGCATTCATAGGCGCATAAGGCGTAAGGAGGTATGACATGTTAAGTCGTAAGAAACAAGAAGAATTAAGAGAACAACGGGCGAGTTTAAATTACCCCGTTGCGCAAATTAAACGTACGAGTCAAGAGACCTTAGAAATTAACGGGCAATCATTTGTGCTTGTAGATAATTACCGGGATGCTTTAGATATTGAAGCGTTGGCTGACCGGTATATGGATATTTTAGATATTTATGACTTTGTCGTGGGAGACTGGTCTTATGAACAATTACGGTTGAAAGGCTTCTTTGCTGATGATGCAAAAATTGGCTCATTAGAGCAAAAAATCAAGCATTTACCTGATTACTTACTAGAATATGGGAGTTTTGGGGCCGCTTATTTTGTGCTATTGCATGAACGTACTGGAGAAGAAATTCAAAAACGAAACGAAGCCTTTTGGACTCAACAAAAACACCAAAACCAAGAATCTTCAAGAAGTAAACAAAATAAAAACCAATCACAAAGGTCAACGAGTCGGAAATCTTACCAAGGGAACAAAGCAGACAACCGACATAAATCGTCTGGGCCAAACCAAAATAAAGAGAAACATAAACAGCGACGGTCAAACAAGAAGCATGAAGGTATTAAAGGGCCATCTTTCTCAATCTCACAAAATAAAGAGTCGAATAAAAATACCCAAAAACAAAAACCTGTGAAGCGAAAAGTCGTCACTAAACGTCAACATTCTTTTAGTATCAAGGAAAAGGGGGATAAAGCTTAGATGGATCTACAAGAAAAAGTTTTCTTAATCGATTTAGATGGTACTATGTACCGCGGCGGTCAACCGATAGCGGGTGCGAAGGACTTTATTGAGCGCTTGATTGAAGATAATATCCCATTTATGTTTGTGACCAACAATGCCATGCGTAAACACCAGGCAGCAGCAGATAATTTAAATAAAATTACGGGCTTAAATGTTGAGGGTAAACATTTCTACACCTCAGTGGATACTTTGCGCTTTATCCTTGCTGAAGATTTAACATCTGGCAAGCTGACAAAAGAAACAGGCAAAGCCTATGTCATCGGAATGGATTACTTAAAAGATGAAGTAGTGGACGCAGGCTTTGAATTGACTCAAAACGTCGACCAGGACCCGTGCGATGTGGTGATCGTTGGCCTTGACCAAGAAGTGACGTATCCACAATTCATTGAAGCCTCGATTGCAGTTCAAAGAGGTGCTGCTTTCTATCTCACCAACCCAGATGTACAATTCCCTTCAAACCGAGGATTTGTGCCCGGTGCTGGTGCCATCGGTCAAGTAATCACTGCGGCTACACGGGTTCACCCAATAGTTTGCGGAAAACCAAATGCCTTAATTATTGAAGGTGCCTTAGCCAAGATGGGCTATAGCAAAGACCAAGCCGTATTTTTAGGTGACAACTTAATGACAGATATATCAGCAGCAGAAAATGCTGGTATTGATTCGATATTTATTGAAACAGGGGTACATACAAGAGATCATCTAGAAGAATTTGGCGTGATGCCAACATTGGTGGTGGAAAATTATGAAGCACTCTTATCGACCTGGTAGTCGACATTTAAATAAAATACGATTATGGATAGCGATTCTTGCCTTATTGATATTTTTTATTACATTGGCTATCACAGTTACCATCGCCAATGTCCCCTTATTCATGGGGTCCCTATGGTTTTCAAAATCTTTTGAAACCGTCGATTTATCCTTTTGGACAGTTGTTGACAACTACTTACAACTGCTAGCCTATCTGAATTTTCCTTGGATAGGTACCTTATCTATGTCAGACTTTCCGACCTCATCTTCAGCAGCCTTTCATTTTATGGAAGTGAAGCACTTATTTTATTTAAATTATGGTGTGATGGCGATTTCTGCCCTAATTGGCTTCTGTTCCTTACATAAATTGAAAGTTAGCCACAATTTGTGGCGCCTATACTGGCCCTTCAAGCAACTGAGATGGCTTCCTATCATTGTAATCATCTTACTCGTTTTTAATTTCAACACTATTTTTATTGCTTTTCATGAAATAGCCTTTAATAACGACGCCTGGTTATTTAACCCAGCCACAGATCCTATTATTCTCGTGCTCCATCAATCCTTCTTCTTATTATGCTTTGTATCTGTCTTTTTGATCTTGCAACTCGCTATTGAATGGGTTTATCGTATCGGGAAAAAGGACTTCAACCGTCAAATCTTAGGTATATAAAAACCAACCCAAAAGAGGCTGTAACAAGCACTTTTGGGTTGGCTTTTTTTTGCTTTATTGATTTATGTATTTTAAAACTGCAAGTCATACCAACATCAGTCTGTAAACATAGATGTCGAATGTAGTGGAGCAACCTGACGGTCGGGGAATAAGTAATGGGCCGCTTGATTAATGACATGTGGCGCTTCGCCAAAACCAGTTGCAATCAATTTGGCTTTATGCGGGTAATTAGCTATATCACCAACTGCATAGATACCGGGAATATTGGTTTGCATGTTATGGTCTACTTGGATAGATTCATTCTCAATTTCAAGACCCCAATTTCTAATTTCATCGATTGAGGATACAAAACCATAGGTCATAAAGATATGTTCAACAGGTAGTATCCGACTATCTTGACTACGAGCCTTGGTAACTTCTAAGTCAGTCAAGAATCCGTCTTTACCAAGAAGTATTTTTGGTACATAGGGGGTAACGAATTCAATATTGGCTGTTTGTTCAGCTAAGCTAACTGAATATTCATGGGCACGAAAACGGTCGCGACGATGAACCAAGTAGACTTTTTTAGCATGGTCAGCTAAAGCCAAACTGGCATCAAAGGCTGAGTCACCACCACCAAGGACCGCAACTTCTTTACCTGTGTATTTAATAAAGTCTGATACATGGTATGAAATATGCTGATCTTCATAGTCAGAAAGGCCAGCAATCGCTATTTTTCGAGGTTTAAAGGAACCATTGCCGGCAGCGATAATGACTGCACCCGCTGTATAGGTCGACTCGCTTGTTTGAATCGTAAAGTCTTGGTCATTTTTTTGAATATTTAGGACTTTTTCGTTTAGATGAATATCTGTAGTAGTAGAAAACCGGTCCAATTGTGCTTGTAAGACTTGGCTTAATTCGTGACCGGTTATTTTTGGGTATGCTGGAATATCGAATATATTTTTTTCAGGATATAATGCTTTTGGTTGACCACCGATTTCAGGTAATGAGTCTACTAAGCGGACACTTAGGTTGCGCATACCTGCGTAAAAGGCGGTAAATAAACCTACTGGACCGGCCCCTACAATCAGGAGGTCCGTTCTGTTATTTGTCATTGTGATCTCTTTCTAATTGGGTTTTACTGTGTTGGTTGATTATAATGGGAGATTTAATAGGATGTAGATAAAACGAACACCTAGCGTAACAAGTACACCAGTGGTCATACCACCAATAACCTCTGAAGGTTTGTGACCTAAATAATCATTAATGACCATGCGATCCTCATCAAGTGTGTTTAATTTAGCTAATAGATCTGTATCGTCAGTTTCTCTAGCCTTTTCTTTTAGAATCTTCATAAGGGTATAGATTAAAACCCCTTGCTCCCCATCCTGGCGACGAACACCCATGGCATCAAACATGACGATCATACCAAAACAAACGGCAATCGCAACGATTGGTGAGAAGAAACCATACTGAAGAATCAAAGCAGTGATTAGCGAAGTAACGGCAGCCGAGTGGGAACTAGGCATACCACCTGTAGCATGAATGATTGAGAGGTTAGCGTTTGGTTTCTTAAAGAAAACAGCAATAGGATATTTAACCAATTGTGCAATCATGATTGCTGCGAAGGTAACGACTAAAGGAAAATTAGTTGTTGTATTCATGTTTTCCTCCTTGAATTTATTTAATTCAATAATAGCATGAAAAAGATTCATTCGGAAAATGTTTCGCTGTAAAAATAGAAAATATGAAAAACTTTATCAACTTGGCGGAATAAAATTATTCAGTCATTAAATGGAGAATTTTCGCTCAGTATTTGTTACAATAAGTTTAGAAATGAATAGGAGGCAGAAAATGACTTACCCACAATTAGATATTAAAGATACGCAATTGAAAGCGACGATTGAAACAAATAAAGGTGCTTTCCAAGTTGCACTATTTCCAGAATTAGCACCAAAAACAGTAGAAAACTTTGTAACCCTAAGTAAACAAGGTTACTACGACGGTGTTATTTTCCACCGTGTAATTCCTAACTTTATGATCCAAGGGGGCGACCCATCTGGGACTGGTATGGGTGGGACATCAATTTATGGTGAAAAATTTGAAGATGAATTCAATCTTGAATTGTTCAACATTAACGGTGCCTTATCAATGGCGAACGCAGGACCTAATACGAATGGTTCACAATTCTTCGTTGTAACAGCTAAAGAAGTACCTGCACAAATGTTAGGACAACTAAAAGCTGGTGGTTGGCCAGAAGAAATCATCGAAGCTTATAGCGAAAACGGCGGAACACCATGGTTAGATCAAAAACATACTGTATTTGGTCAAGTGGTTTCCGGAATGGACGTTGTCTACGATATTGAAGACCAACCTCGTAATGCATCAGACAAACCTTTAGAAGAAGTTGTCATTACTAGTGTTACTTTTGAAAACGAATAGGCTACACACTAGAAAGGATCCAACTTCATGACAACTAAAGAATTTCCATACCACATTGGTGATGTAGTTGAAGGTGAAGTGACAGGTTTACAACCATATGGTGTCTTTGTTCAATTAGACGAAGACCATCAAGGATTAATTCACATATCCGAAATTAATCACGGTTATGTGAGCAACGTGGAGGATAAATTTACCATCGGACAAAAACTGACGGTAAAGATTATCGATATCGATGAGTTTACCAGCAAAATGAGTTTGTCAATTCGAGCATTAAAGAAACTTGCAACCTCTAATAAACCTGCTAAGAATGCTTGGCCTAAAAAACGTCCTGCACCAAAAATTGGCTTTGTTTCTATAGAAGAACAATTGCCAGGGTGGGTTGAGGAAGCACTACAAAAGATGGCTACAAAATAATATTTTATAAATGAGGAGTATTAAAATGGGACATATCAAATTTGATTATAGTAATACTGACCAATTTATTGCAGAACACGAATTAACACAAATGCAACCGTTAGTTACGGCAGCCGATACAATCTTACGTGAAGGTACTGGTGCAGGTAGCGATTATATCGGTTGGGTTGATTTACCAAAAGCATATGATAAAGAAGAGTATGCACGCATTAAAAAAGCTGCAGCTAAAATTCAATCTGATTCAGATGTATTAGTTGTATTAGGCATCGGTGGTTCTTACTTAGGTGCTAAATCAGCAATCGACTTTTTATCTCATTCATTTTCAAACTTACAATCTAAAGAAGAACGTAAAACACCACAAGTCTTCTTTGCAGGTAATAGCTTAAGTTCAACTTACATTGCTGATTTAATCGAAACAATCGGGGATCGAGACTTCTCTGTAAACGTTATTTCTAAATCAGGTACGACTACTGAAACGGCTGTAGCATTCCGTATTTTCAAAAAATTACTAGAAGAAAAATATGGTGAAGCAGCTAAAGAGCGTATTTATGCAACAACGGATAAAGCAAATGGTGCATTAAAATCTGAAGCTGATGCTGAAGGATACGAGTCATTCGTTATTCCTGATGCAGTTGGTGGACGTTTCACTGTATTAACACCAGTTGGTTTATTACCAATTGCTGTTTCAGGTGCAGATATCGATGCCTTAATGCAAGGTGCAGCTGAGGCGATGGAAGCATACAGTGATGCTGATTTAAGTAAAAATGAAGCTTACCAATACGCTGCATTACGTAATGTCTTATACCGTAAAGGTAAAGTAACTGAGCTATTAATCAACTATGAACCAAAATTACAATACTTCTCAGAATGGTGGAAACAACTATTCGGAGAATCAGAAGGTAAAGATGGTAAAGGGATTTACCCATCAAGCGCCAACTTCACAACTGACTTACACTCTCTAGGTCAATACATCCAAGAAGGGCAACGTAACTTATTCGAAACAGTTGTTAAAGTAGACAAACCAAGTAAATCAATTGCAATTCCCGCATTTGATGAAGACTTAGATGGTTTAGGCTACTTAGAAGGTAAGGATGTAGACTTTGTAAATACTAAAGCTTTCCAAGGTACTGTATTAGCCCATACTGATGGTGACGTACCTAACTTCGTGTTAACCATTCCAGAAATGGATGCTTACTCTTTAGGTTACATGATTTACTTCTTTGAAATTGCAGTAGCAATTTCTGGTTACTTAAATGGGGTAAATCCATTCAACCAACCAGGGGTAGAAGCATACAAGAAAAATATGTTTGCTTTATTAGGAAAGCCAGGATTCGAAGATTTAGCAGCAGAATTGAACGAACGGTTGAAATAAGTGGTTTAAAATCACGATCAAAGAAATGTCGAACAGAGATGTTCGGCATTTTTTGTATTTTTGATAAAAAAAGACAAAAAAACTATTGACGAAAAACTGCTTTGTTGATATTATAAATCTTGTCGATTCGAAGCAAAACCAATCGAAAAAACAGTAAAAAAATGATTGACAAGTTCTGATAGGACATGCTATTATTATGAAGTTGTTTGTTTTGATTTAAAAAAAACAAACTTCAAAAAACTGTTGACAATCATCTTGTTGAAATGGTAAGATAATTGAGCTTTATAGTTTACGGTCCACGCGAAAATGGTTTAAAAAATAAATCAAAAAGTGTTGACAAGAAAACATAATATAGGGTAAGATAATCAAGTCGCTTCAGTAATTAAGTGGTCAAAAAAGTTTTAAAAACTTTAAAACTTTTTGTTGACAAAGATTGAATGAAGATGATATGATATACGAGTTGCTACAAGGCAACGAGATAGACCTTTGAAAACTGAACAAAGAAGACAAACCAAAAATTGTGTATGGAA